>JBFYXW010000064.1:0-2718 GCA_041310335.1 Syntrophaceae bacterium
AAGGCCGGCCGGTCCGATCAAGCCGAGTGGAAAACCATTACCCAGGCGAAGCCGGTCGGTGATTTTCCAGGATACGATCAACGAGGGAAATATCTTGGTCTCCTGAAACCGGGAAAAGACACCGGCCCCGAAACCGATCGAAAACTCCGGGTTGACCCGATACACAGCCGTGATGATGCCGCCGTACATCAGGGAATCGTTGAATTGCGCCCCTGTTTCGCCTGCATACTGGACAACCGGTCCGGCGTCAATGTTCCATCGGTGAGTCAATGTGTATCGCAGTCTCATGGAAAGCCCGATCCGGTCGATCTGGCTCCAGGGATCGGTCATCAGAAAGGCGTTGCGATCGGAAAAATTGTATTCTTCCCGGTCGTAACTGAGGTGGGTCCTAAGCCCGAGTCTGTCAGTCAGCGGTATTGCACCGCTTAGACCCACCCCGTAATGAGTGATCGATACGTCGCCACCGTCATCTATATTGGACTTGAACTGGTGCGCTGAGGATGCTGATGCTGAAAACCGGGCTTTTTCGGAGATTCTCGCAGGGCTCGACTCCTGGCCGAAGAGATTGGCCGGAATCAGCAGGAAAAAAATTAGGAACAGCCATCCAACTTTTTTGCCCATCCTGCCGTACTTCACACCCAGAGACATGATCCATCCATCCATGCGCCGAACCCCCATATTTATTTCTGCAGAAAAAGGTGTCAGATTTATTTTTGCAACGCAGCATACAACTCGCTCATCACCGAAAGGGGGACAGATTTGAAATCTGTCCCCCTTTGAGTGGCTTTCGGAGCCCATTTATGCTGCGCTGCAAAAATAAATCTGACACCTTTTCTCTTAGTCCCACTCGAAGACGACGGGCTCCCGGAGGATGACGTCCCGGCCCCGGGCGGCCAGGTCTGCCGTTTCGGGGTGGCTTTCGCGGAGGGAGGAGATCTGGCGAAGGTTGTCCGCCGTGCGGAGGACCAGCATGGCCAGGTCGCCGTCGTTGATCCCCGTACGGCGGATGATGTCGTCCCAGGGCGTTCCGCGGGCCCAGTCGTACACCACCAGGGCCGGCCACAGGCGCAGCGGGTGAACCGGGAACCCGGCGGCCTTCATCCGGTCCAGGAGGGGCAGGAGAACTTTCGCGACCTTCCCCACGGCCTCCCGGAACTTCCGGGGGATCTTCTTCGACTCGAACTTCACGTCATGGTCCCCGTCGTAGACGAAGGGGGCGATGGCGGCGGCAAAGAGCCGCTCGTCCTCCTTCGGGAACGCGTCGCTCCGGAGCCCCTCGGCGATGAGGAGCGGGTGGTCCAGCCGGAGCTTCGAGGCCCACAGGCCGTTTTCCGTGAGCCGGTCGTCCTCCCCCACAAACCCCTCGGCCTTGAGAAAATCCAGGTGCCGGATGAAGCCGTCCCACAGTCCCCGGCCCGGCTTTTTCCCCTGGGCGGCGGCCTGGAAGGCGGCGAAGGACCGCTCGAAGATGACCCGCACATCCTGCGGCGTCTGGGAGAGGAGGAGGTTCAGGACCATGGAGAAGTCGTTCCGGATGCGGCTCTCGATGGGCTCCGGCTCCCGGAAGAGGAGCCGCCGCACGTGGGAGATGTCCAGGAACCGCCCCGGCACGAGGGCCAGGAAGCCGATCTTGTCCTGTCCCCGCCGGCCCGCCCGGCCGGTCATCTGGTGAAAGGCCGTGCCCGTCAGGGGGTTGAAGGAGTGGCCGTCGAAGATGTCCGAGTTGAACAGCACGATGGTCCTCGCGGGGAAGTTCACCCCCGCCGCGACGGTGGAGGTGGCGAAGATGGCCTCCAGGTGGCCCTGCTTCATCATCCGCTCCACGAGGAACTTCCAGGCCGGGAGCTGCCCGCCGTGGTGGGCCGCCACGCGCCAGCGCTGAAGGTCGTGAAGCTGCCGGTGCTGCTCCAGGTAGGGGAAATGGCCGACGGCATCCTGCAGGTCCGCCCGGAAGGCCTCGCCGGCATGGACGCCCGGCCCGCTCCGGCAGGTTTTGAGGGCGCCGTCGCACTCGGACCGGGACTTGAGGAAGAAGATCGCCGGCAGGAGGTTGTATTCCCGGAGCACCTTGAGAATGTCACCGAAGTGGGGCGGGCGGCCGCGGCTGGCGGGGGAACTCCCGCCGCTGACGAACTCCGCCACCTTGCCGTACAGGCGCCGCTGCTCCAGGAACGGCATGACCCGGCCGGTGGGGTTCAGGAAGAGGGGGTAGAGGGGAACGGGGCGCCCCGTCTCCCGGACGACCCGGCAGGGTTTTTCCCGGAGGGATGACAGCCAGGAGGCGATCTCCTCGGCGTTCCCGATGGTGGCGGAGAGGAGGAGGAGGTTGATCCGCGCGGGGAGGTAGATCATGATCTCCTCCCAGACCACGCCGCGGTCCAGATCTCCCAGGTAATGGGCCTCGTCGAGGATCACCAGGTCGCAGGGAAGGTCCTTTCCCTGGTGCATCGAGTCGTAGAGCTGGTTCCGGAGGATCTCTGTCGTGCCGACGATGATGGGGGCGTCGACGTTCTCCTTCGTGTCGCCCGTCAGGATCCCCACGTGCTCCGCCCCGAAGCGCTGGCCGAACTCCACCCACTTCGCGTTCGTCAGGGCCTTGAGGGGAGAGGCGTACCAGGCGCGTCCGCCCCGGCGAAAGACGTCCTCGATGGCCTCCTCGGCGATCCAGGTCTTGCCGGAGCCCGTGGGCGCCGTGACGAGGCAGTCGGACTCCCGGAC
>JBFYXW010000065.1:0-29453 GCA_041310335.1 Syntrophaceae bacterium
GGAACAGGATTTTCTTCGTCCCGTCCCGGGACACCTGCACCTCCGCGATCTCCGGCTGGTCCAGGGAGGCCTGGAGCTCCATCTGCTCCCGGAAGGGGCGGGAGAGGGTCGTCATCTCCCCGAAGGAGGTGACCGGCGTCTGGTAGAGCCACTTCATGATCTGCCGGGCCCGGTAGCGCTCCTTCCCCATCCCGGCGAGGAAGGCCTCGAGTTCGTCCAGCGTCATGTCCCGCAGGTTCGGTTTTTCCATGCCCCTGTACGCAATGGGTGCGTCTCCCGACGCGAAGCCCTCGTCCCGCTAGGCTCCCGCGGCGGCACGGCCGGTGAATCGCTTCCTCCGCGGGGACTCTGCAGGCGCTTCCCGCCTCCGGCCGGAGCTACAGCGCCCTTTCCAGACGATCCGCCACGGCGTCGATGAACCCCTCCGTGGTGACCTTCCGGTTTTTGGGTCCCGGGTCCGCCAGGACCAGGAGGTCCCCCGTCATGGTCCCGTCCTCGATGGTCCCCAGGGCCGCCTTCTCCACGGCTTCGGCAAAGGAGACGACATCGGGCGTCCCGTCCAGTTCCCCCCGCTTCCGGAGGGCCCCCGTCCAGGCGAAGATCAGGGCCATGGAGTTGGTGGACGTGACCTCTCCCTGGAGGTGTTTGTAGTAGTGCTTCTGAACCGTCCCGTGGGCCGCCTCGAACTCGAACTGCCCCCGGGGGGAGACCAGGACGGAGGTCATCATGGCCAGGCTCCCGCAGGCGGAGGCCACCATGTCGGACAGGACGTCGCCGTCGTAGTTCTTCAGCGCCCAGAGCATCCCGCCCTCGGACTTCATGACCCGCGCCACCGCATCGTCGATGAGGGTGAAGAAATACTCCCGCCCGGCCTTTTCGAAGGCGGCCTTCCAGTTCTCGTCGTACTCCCGCTGGAAGATTTCCCGGAACCGTGCGTCGTAGGTCTGGGAGATGGTGTCCTTCGTGCTGAACCAGACGTCCACGCCCCGGTCCAGGGCGTAGGTGAAGCAGGCCCGGGCGAAGCTTGCGATGGAGGCGTCGGTGTTGTGGATCCCCTGGATGATGCCGGGGCCGGTAAAGGCGTGAATGGCCTTCCGCAGGGGCTCTCCTCCACCGGAGGGAGTGAACGTGATCTCCGCCGTCCCCTCGCCGGGCACGCGGATTTCGACGCCGCTGTAGACGTCGCCGTAGGCGTGGCGGCCGATGATAATGGGCCGCTTCCAGGAGGACACGGAGGGGCGGATGTTCCTCACCAGGATCGGCGTCCGGAAGACCGTCCCGTCCAGGAGGGCCCGGATGGTGGCGTTGGGGCTCTTCCAGGCCTGTTTCAGGGAGTATTCCCCGACACGGTCCTCGTTGGCGGTGATGGTGGCGCACTTGACGCCCACACCCAGCCGGATCACCGCCCGGGCCGCCTCCACCGTCACCCGGTCGTCCGTCTCGTCCCGGTGCTTCAGGTGCAGGTCGTAATATTCCAGGGGAAGCTCCAGGTAGGGGAACAGCAGCTTTTCCTTCACCATGGCCCACATGACACGGGTCATCTCGTCCCCGTCCATTTCGACGAGGGGCGTTTTCACGACAGTTTTCAATCGGATGGCCATCGATTGGATCTCCGCTTTCGTAGTTTATCCGAAACCCGGAGGCAGCCCCCCGGAAACACGTTCTTGGCAATCCCTCAGCCGTTCCTCAGGTTCAGGGCCCCGCCGGCCAGGATCATCCTCTTCTGCCGGTCCGTCAGGTCGCAGATCACCCGGAATGCGGTTCCCTTCGACCGATTTTCCACGACCAGGGATCCGTTTTCCGTCAGGGAATTCCGGACTCCGGGTATTTCCAAACGGTCCCCCTGATCGACGCCGTCGTAATCCTTCCCCTCGGCGAAGACCAGGGGCAGGATCCCGAAATTGACCAGGTTCGCCGCGTGGATCCGCTCGAAGGAGCGGGCGATGACGGCCCGCACCCCCAGGAACATGGGGCACAGGGCGGCGTGCTCCCGGGAAGAACCCTGTCCGTAGGAGAGGCCGGCGACGACGGCGTTGTGAAAACCCTCCGCCTGGATTTTCCGCGCCCGCCGGTGGAACTGGTTGTCGACAATCTCGAAAACGTACTCGGAGTACTTCGGGATGTTGGACCGGTATTTCATCCGGTCCCCCGCGGGGATGATGTGGTCCGTGGTGATGGCGTCCCCCACCTTGATGGTCGCCTCCATCCGCAGGTCCTCCGGGAGGGGCGAATTGGCCGGGGGGGTCCCGATGTTGGGGCCCCGGTAGACCTTCACCGCCCGGGCCTCGGCCTCGCCGGGCGGTGCCAGGATCAGGCCGTCGTCGATGTGAAACCGCTCCGGGAGGGCGATCTCCGGATAGGGCGCGGGGAGTTCCCGGGGATCCGTGATCCGCCCGGTCAGCACCGCCGCCGCCGCCGTCTCGGGGCTCACCAGGTACACCCGGGCGTCCTTCGTCCCGGACCGGCCGAAGAAGTTCCGGTTGGAGGTCCGCAGGGAGACGGCGTCCGAGCGGGGGCTCTGGCCGCTGCCGATGCAGAAGCCGCAGGCGTTTTCCATGAGCCGGGCCCCCGCGGCGAGCAGGTCCCCCAGATAGCCGTCCCGGAGGAGGTTCTCCAGGACCTGCCGGGAACCCGGGGCGATGACGAAGCTGACGTCGGGATGGACGGCCCGGCCCTTCAGGATTCGGGCCGCCGTCGCCAGGTCCCGGTAGGAGGAGTTGGTGCAGCTGCCGAGACAGACCTGGTCCACCCCGATCCCGGCGATCTCCCGGACGGGGCTGACGTTGTCGGGGCTGTGGGGCTTCGCCGCCAGGGGCTCCAGGGCCGCCAGGTCGATCTCCACCACGCGCTCGTATACGGCATCGGGGTCCGCGGCGAGGGGGACCCATGCGGATTCGCGTCCCTGTGCGGCGAGAAACCGCCGGGTCTGCCCGTCGCTGGGGAACACGGAGGTGGTGACCCCGCACTCGGCTCCCATGTTGGCGATGGTGGCCCGCTCCGGGACGGCGAGGCCTTCCAGGCCCTCCCCGCCGTATTCGAGCACGGTTCCGACGTTTCCTTTTGCTGAGAAAATCTCCAGCACTTTCAGGATAACGTCCTTGGCGGACACCCAGGGCCGGAGCCGGCCTGTGAGCCGGATCCCGACGACCCGGGGGCAGGTCAGCCAGAAGGCCTCGCCGGCCATGGCCAGCGCCACGTCGAGGCCGCCGGTGCCGATGGCCAGCATGCCCAGCCCGCCGCCGGTGGGCGTGTGGCTGTCGGAGCCGATGAGGGTCTTGCCGGGGCAACCGAAGCGCTCCAGGTGCACCTGGTGGCAGATCCCGTTACCCGCCCGGGAGAGGTAAATGCCGTAGCGTTGGGCCACCGTCTGGAGGTACCGGTGGTCGTCGGCGTTCTCGAAGCCGATCTGCACGGTGTTGTGGTCGATGTAGCTGACGGACCGTTCCGTCCGGACCCGGGGGACGCCCATGGATTCGAACTGGAGGTAGGCCATGGTCCCCGTGGCGTCCTGGGTCAGGGTCTGGTCGATGCGCAGCGCGATCTCCTCGTCGGGCCCGAACCTCCCGGCCGCCAGGTGGCCGGCGATGATCTTCTCGGTGATGGTCTTTCCCGCCATGACTCGTTTCCAACGCTCCCGATGTGAAACACGAAGGGGTCGGAGGCGGGGTGTCCGGCTTTCCCCTCACCTCCAACCCCTTCGTGCGTGATGGTCTTCGTCTATCCCCCGCGTCAGTCCCTGGGCAGCAGGATGATGGCGATCCTGCGATTCTTCTGGCGGCCCTCCGGCGTGCTGTTGTCGGCGATGGGCTTGTACTCGCCGTAGGCCACCGCCGAGAGGAAGTGCGGGTCGATGCCGTTCTCCTGCAGGAATCGGGAGACGTTGATGGCCCGGGCGGCCGAGAGCTCCCAGTTGGTCGGGAAGCGCTGCGCAAGCCTCCCCGCGATGGGGACATTGTCCGTGTGGCCCTCGACCCGGATGGCCTTGTCGGTCACCTTGTTGAGAATATCCACCACGCGCTTGAGGATCGCCAGGCCGTCCTTCTTTACTTCCGACTGGCCGGAGTCAAAGAGGATCTGGTCCGCCAGGCCCAGCGTCAGCTTGCCCTTCAGCTCTTCGATGGTCACCTGACCCCTGGCCATCTCGCCTTTCATCTCCTGGAGGAGGTCCTTGTAGGCCTTGCTCTCCGTCTGGATCTCCTCCTTCTTCTTCTTCAGTTCCGCCAACTCGTCCCGAAGCCGCTGGTTCTGGGCTTCCAGCTCGGCGATCCTGTCCCGGAGGGCCATAATGTTCTTCTTGAGGTCGTCGGAGGTGGACTTCAGGACCTTGTCCAGCTCGGTTTTCTCCCTCTGCAGGGCCTGGTTCTCGAGAACGAGCCGGTCGTGCTTCTGCTGAAGCGCGTCCAGTTCGGAGACCTTCTTGAGGTAGGTGCTCTCCTTGACCATGCAGCCGGTAAGTCCCGGGATGATCAGCGCGGCCAGGCAGACCAGCAGGATCTTTCCGAAGCGCTCGTTTTTCATGGGTTTCACTCCTTGACGAAGAACTGCATCTTCAGATTGCTGACCTCCACGATGTCGCCGTCCCTGAGGTCGTACCGGGTCTTCACGTCCTGGCCGTTGACCTTGATGGACTTGCCGCTGGCGGGGGTGATGAAGTAGCCCTCCTTCCGGCGGTTCACCAGCGCGGCCACGGCGGGGGCGAAAAACCCCTTCAGGCGGATGGCGGCGCTGTCGTCCTTGCCGATGGTCACCACCCGGTCCTTGAGTTCGTACTCCCGCTTCTCGGAGGATCCCTCGATGACCACGAACCCCCCGAGGACCTCCTCAACCTTGGCGGTGGCCTCGATCATCCGCTTCTGGGCACCCGGGTCGATCACCATGGTCTCGTCCATGGACCGCCCCCGGATGGCCGGTCCCGCCTTGTCATGATCCGGACGCGGCGGGCATTGCACCTCCAGGCTGTGAATCCCGACCAGCACAATGTCGCCGTTGTCGAGGTCCAGCCTGGTCACCCGCTGCCCGTTCACGAAGGTCCCGTTGAGGCTCCCGAGATCCTCGATGGCAAACGCGTCTCCCTCGGCCAGGATCTTGGCATGAAAGCCCGAGACGGCCTGGTTGTCGATGACGATGTCGTTCTCCGCCTTCCTGCCGATGGTGATGACGGGCTTATCGAGGGGGATCTCCTTGATCAAGGCCTCCTTGAACTTCAGCAGAACCCTTGCCATACCTCACCTCCTGAACCATGATGTCAATGCGTTCCAAAGGGACCCGACGATCCCCCTCTTCTTCCGGATTTCCGCCAGGACCAGCGTGATGTTGTCCCGGCCGCCATGCTCGTTGGCCATTTGGATCAGCTTTTCGCAGGCCGCTTCCAGGTCCTCCGTCTCCAGGACGACGGTCCGCATGTCCTCATCGGTGACCATGGTGCTCAGGCCGTCGGAGCACAGGAGGATCCGGTCCCCGTCGGCCAGGGTCATTTCACCGAGATCGACCTTGACATCCGGGACAGCGCCCAGCGCCCGGGTCAGGATGTTCCGGTTCTCTGCCGCCAGGGCCTCCTCGGGGGTGATCATCTCCCGCTTGAGCTGCTCCGCCACCAGGGAGTGGTCGTCCGTCACCTGGGAAAGGTCTCCCGCCCGCAGCAGGTAGACGCGGCTGTCTCCCACGTGGGCGATTCCCATCCGGTTGTCCTGGACGAGGACCGCCGCGACGGTCGTCCCCATGCCGGCATACTGGGCGTTGCCCTGCGCGGCTTCGCAGATGGCCATGTTGGCCAGCCGGATGGCCGCCCCCAGCCGGTTGGTCCCTTCCAGAAAGCGGTCGTCGAATTCGCCAACGAAGGCCTTGTCGCCCGCCGCATCGTCGAAATAATCCCGGATGACATCCACGGCCAGGCTGCTGGCGACCTCGCCGGAGGCGTGTCCGCCCATGCCGTCGGCCACCACGAGGAGCCCCCTGTCCTCCCGGACGTAGAAGTTGTCCTCGTTGTTGCGCCTGACCCGCCCCTGGTCCGTTCGAGCGGCAATGCGGAGCATCGGAACCTCCTCGCTTACGATTTGAGGGCCTGGGCCAGGTCCTCGGCCATCTCCGAACCTCTCTGGTAGCGCTGCTCCCGGTCCTTGGCCAGCGCCTTGTCCAGGATCGCCTGGAATGCGGCCGGCAGATCCGGCAACTGCTCGGCCACGCGAGGCGGCGTCCCCGTCGTGATGTTGAACATCAGGGTGGCGATGCTGTCCCCCTGGAAAGGCTTCACGCCGGTGAGCAGCTCATAGAGGACCACCCCCAGGGAGAACAGGTCGGAGCGGCCGTCCACCTTCTGGCCGGCGATCTGCTCCGGCGACATGTAGCTCGGCGTCCCCAGGACCACGCCCGTCTGGGTCTTGGATGACGTGACGACCCGGGCGATTCCGAAATCGGCGACGCGGACCTCTCCGTTCTTCAGGACCATGATGTTCGCCGGTTTGATGTCCCGGTGGACCACGTCGTGCTCGTGGGCGTAGTCCAGGGCGTTGGCCGTGGCCGTCACGATGCGCACGACCTCGTGGAGGGGCAGGAGGGTCTCCTTCTGGGCGTACTTCGTCAGGTCCGAACCGGAGAGGAGCTCCATGGCCATGTAGGCGATCTCGTAATCCTCGCCCACGTCGTAAATGGTGACGATGTTCGGGTGGGAGAGCCGGCCGGCGGCCTCGGCCTCCCGGAAGAAGCGCTTTTTCACCTCCGCTAGCTGCTCGTCGTCGATGTCTTCGTACCGGAGGGTCTTGATGGCCACCTCCCGGTTGATCTTGGGATCCTTCCCGAGGTACACGGTCCCCATGGCGCCGCGCCCCAGCTCCTTGATGATCTCGTAGCGGCCGAGGGTGGGCTTGGTCTCGGCGCTGTCGATGAGGACCGTCCCGTCCTTCTTGGCCCCGCTGAGGCCGAAGATCATCGTCTCGCCGGCCACCTTGAGCTTCTTGATCCTCTCGTCGACGTCCTTGAAGGAACCGGCCGTGCGGATGTGCTCGTAGGCCGCCACGGCCTTGTTGAACATGCGCTTGCGCTCGAAATCGAGGCCCAGGTTGTAGACGAGTTCCTTCACCGACTCGTCCTCCACGGGGCACTTCCGGAACTTGTCGAAGGCCATGTCCAGCATGCCCTGCCCCTGGAAGGACAGGCCCAGCATCTTGTTCGTCTCGATGCCGTCGGCTTCCATGTGCTCCTTCGTCCTCTCCGTCCACAGGAACCGCTTCGACACGATCACGATGTATCCCACCAGGAGCAGCGCCGCGGGATAGGTCATCTTGATCCACCAGCCCTGGGAAACCAGCAGGAACAGGGAGGCGCTGCACCAGGCCAGGAGGAGGACGAGGGAAATCAGGGCGCTCAGCCACGCCTTCATGTGGGGAATGGCCAGCGCCAGGAAGAGGCCGAAGAGCACCACCATGGCGATCTCCACCCAGAAGGCCCAGTCCGGGCGGACCACGAAGTCCCGGTTGTTGATGATGTCGGTGATCACGTTCGAGAGACTCACGAAGGACGGCACGTTCGGCCCCAGGGGCGTCACCTGGAGCGTCCCCAGGCCCACGGCATTGAGGGCGATCAGGACGATCTTGTCCTTGAACGCCTCCGGCGGCACCTTGTTGCTGACCACGTCGATGAACGAATAGACCGTCGGGAGCTGGGAGTAGCTCATGAGGAGCCGGTTGTCCGGCAGGACGGGGATGACGAGGCGGCCGATGCGGAGCCCCTCCCGGGCGGTCAGGTCCTTGATGTCGTAATTCAGGTACTTCAGGGTGAGCTGCAGCGGCAGCGAGGGGAAGAAGCGGTTCTCGAAATTGACGAGGAGCGGCTCGCTCCGCACGGCGCCGTCCCGGTCGGCGACGACGTTCAGGTGTCCGAGGGCCGCCGCCTTCTCGGCGAATTCCGGGATGGGCGGGATGATCTCGATGGCCGTGAGCCCGCTGGCGAGGCCCGGAATGGACACGGAGTTCCGTTTCAGCGCCGCCGGCATGTCCTTCCGCTCGCCGCCGAAGGCGTTCCCGAGCTGGAAGAACAGGGGCAGGACCACCCGCTTGCTCTCGTCGAGACTCGCGGCGAGGCGGGCGTCGTTGTCCAGCCGGTTCTCCGCCTCTTTCAGCAGGGTGAAGAGCTGACCCGCCCGGGCGGCGCCGCTCTCGAACTCCTTGAGGATGGTCCGGATCTCCATCAGGCCCTGGTTCAGGTCGGGCTCGGAGAATATGATGTTCACGCCCACGACCTTGGCATCGGCCTGCTGGAGGAACCAGATCATCTGGGCGATGTAGTGGCGGGGCCAGGGCCAGCGGCCGATGCCGGCAATGCTGGCGTCGTCGATGGACACGACGACGACGGGGGAACCGGTGGACTGGGCGGAGGTGTTCTGCCGCAGGGAGAGTCCCAGGTCATAGGCGCCGTACTCGGCCTTTTCGAGGGGACCCCACTGGAAATAAAGGGCCAGGAGCGCCAGAACGGTGAGCAAGAGACCGATGAGGCCATCGGCCAGGAGCGAACTCTTCCACTTTTTCATGGCCTTCCCCTGCCCTTCCCCGACATCTTCCTGCGAAATCCCGCCAGCCCTTCCCCGGCGAGGACTTCCCCTGTTCCCCGCATTCCGCCCTCTTCAAACGGCGGAATCAACTCACGTGCGGATATACATAATAATTCGTATTGTTACAATCTTTTTTCGTTATTTCAATATCTTGGCTGACTATTTGATGCACACGCGACGCACCTGCTTGAAGTCGGTTACACCCTGGATCGATTTCTGGATGCCGTCCTGGAGCAGCGTGGTCATTCCCTGCTCCATGGCCAGGGCTCGCATTTCCTCGATGCGGGCATGCTTCTGGATGAGGCGCTTCATTTCGTCCGTTCCGGTCCGGAGTTCGTGGATGCCCATGCGGCCCTTGTAACCCGACTGGTCGCAGGCGGCACAGCCCTTGGGCCGGTAGAGGGTCAGTCCGCTCGCGTCCACGTTGAGTTTCTCGAAGGCCTCCCGGCCGTAGCTCTCGACCATCTCCTCGAATTCCTGGGGAGTCGGTTTGTACGCTTCCTTGCAGCTCTTGCAGAGGGTCCGGACCAGCCGCTGGGCCGCAATGGCCAGGAGGGCGTCGGCAAAGTTGAGGGGGTCGATGCCCATGTCCAGGAGGCGCGTGATCGTTTCCGGGGCGCTGTTGGTGTGCAGGGTGCTCAGGACGAGGTGCCCCGTCAGGGATGCCTCGACGCCCGTCTTGGCCGTTTCCAGGTCCCGCATTTCCCCGACCATGATCACGTCCGGGTCGGCCCGGAGGAAGGCCCGCATGGCGGCGGCGAAGTCGAAGCCGATCTTGGGCTGCACCTGCACCTGCCGGAGCCCGTACTGGGTGATTTCCACAGGGTCCTCGGCGGTCCAGATCTTGCGGTCCGGAGTGTTGATGTGCTTCAGCGCCGCGTGAAGGGTCGTCGTTTTCCCGGAACCGGTGGGTCCCACCACCAGGATCATCCCGTAGGGCTTTTCGCAGGCGCTGACCAATTCCTTGTAATTCCGGGGAAGCATGCCCATGGCTTCGAGCGGCAGGGTGTCTCCCTTGGCGAGGATGCGCATGACGACGTCCTCGACCCCGCCCTGGGTCGGGATGGTGGCCACGCGGAGTTCGATCTCGTCCCCCCCGGAGCGGCGGAACTTGATCTTGCCGTCCTGGGGAAGCCGCTTCACGGTGATGTCCAGGTTGGACATGATCTTGATGCGCGACACGATGGCGTTCCGGTAGTTGAAGGGGACCGTCTGGTAGAGCCCGCAATCCCCGTCCACGCGGAGCCGGATCTCGACGTTTTTCTTGGCCACGTTCGGTTCGATGTGAATGTCCGACGTCCGGCGGCCATAGGCGTCGTTGATGATCTTGTTCACCAGCTGCATGATGGCGCTGTCGGACTCGGTGACGACCTCCTCGCCGTCCTCGTACACCTCCTCTTCCCCGCCGTCCATCCGGCCCAGGATGTCCGAAATGGACGTCTCGTCCACGGCGGAATGAAAGAACTGGGCGATGTACTTGATGATGTCCTCCGGCAGCGCCACGTCGTACTTGACAGCCTTCGTCTTCAGGAGGCTTTCGATGGTGTCCCGCTTGAGGATGTTGTTCGGATCGTCGACGATGACGTGGATCCGGCCCTCGATCTTCTCGATGGGCACCCACAACTCCCGGCGCAGGTACTCGGGCTTCAGGTTTTTCAGGAGATCCCCAGGAATGGGGAGCTTGTCGTTGAACTGGATGAAGCGGCAGCGGTAGAACTCCTCGAAAGACTTCCCGAGGTCCTCCTTGGAGATCTTGTACTTTTTCATGAGGAAGCTCTCCATGGACTCCTTCTGCTCCCGGGCCTCCTCCCAGGCACTGTCCAGCTCCTCCTCCTTCAGCAGCCCCCGGATGATCAGGGTGTCGAACTTGGTCTTTCGCCGCCTCGCGAACCGCTCCGGGTTGTAAAAGGAAACCCCCAGGACCTGGGCGATTTCCCGGAGAAAATTCTCTTCGTCCTCGGTGAACTTCGCTGTCCCGCCCTTGCGGTTGATGATCTGGATCACGCCCATCAGGGTGCTGTTGTACAGGACCGGCATGGCCAGGATCTGGCGGGTCTGGAACCCGGACTTTTTGTCCCAGCTGGGGTCGAAGTTCAGGTCCCGGTCGATCTTCTTGAGGTCTTCCGCATTGTACGCATCGGCGATGTTCACCGTCTTGCCCGTGTTGGCCACGAACCCGGCAATGCTCCTGTTGCTGATGGGAACGCGGATGTCCTTCAGCTCCGTCCCGCTGAGAAACATGGAGTAGATCTCGTTGCGGAGCTTGTCCACGACGTAGATCGTGACGGAGTGGGCGTCGAAGAGCGTGAGGATGCCGTCCTTCAGGTCCACCAGGATCTGCTTCAGGTTCTGGGCGGCATGAATGCGGTTGGTGATGTCCTGGAGCTGCTTGCGGAGAATCAGTTTCTCTTCCAGCTCCGAAATTTTCTTGCTGCTGACGGGATCCAAAGCCATCTCATCCACCCCCGCCGGTTCGCCTTCGCTCGCAAGCGGACATCAACGAGCCAAAGGACTCTCCAGGTGAAGAATACGTTCGCCGCAAGGGGTCGCGTCCGCTCCGGACCCATCCGGCAGACGGCCCGGCGGCCTTCATCATGACTCCGTGACGATCTTCGAAAAATCAGCCACCTGCCGGAAGAACCGGGATATCTCGCCGAGCAGGGACAGGCGGTTGAAGCGGATCCGGTCGTCCTTCGCCATGACCAGGACCTTTTCGAAAAAGGCGTCCACGGGTCCGCGGATCCGGGCCATCTCCGCGAGGGCCGCCATGTAATCCTGCCGGGAGATGCCGGACTGGGCCTTTTCCTTCATGTCCAGGAAGGCCGCGTAAAGGTCCCTCTCCTCCGGTTCCTCGAAAAGGGCCGGGTCCACGGCCCCGCCCTGGAAATCGCGGATGATGTTTCCCGCCCGCTTGAAGGCTGTGGCCAGGGGCCGGTAGGCCTCGTGGGACTTGAAGACGTCCATGGCCCTGACCCGCGCGAGCACCTGCACGGGGTCCGTCGGCCCCGCGGCCAGGACGGCGTCGACCACGTCGTAGGCATAGCCTTGGGAAATGAGTTGATTCTCGAAGCGCGCCCGGAAAAAGGCGAGGACGTCGGCCTTCACGTCCGCCGGCGGCCTCTTCACCAGCGGCCCCAGGATGGACAGGCTGCCGTCCACGAGGGCTGCCAGGTCGAGGGCGTAGCCCCGGTCCAGGACGATGTTCAGGATGCCCAGGGCCTGCCGGCGCAGGGCATAGGGATCCGCCGCCCCCGTGGGAACGACGTTGACCCCGAAAAACCCGACGATCGTGTCCATCTTGTCCGCGATGCTGACGACGGCCCCCTCGTCCGTTCGGGGCAGTTCGCCCCCGGCGGTCACCGGGAGGTAGTGCTCGTAGATTCCCCGGGACACAAGGGGATCCTCGCCCGCCAGGAGGGCATACTCGCGCCCCATCACGCCCTGCAGTTCGGGGAATTCGCCCACCATCTGCGTGTCCAGGTCCGCCTTGGCCAGCCACGCCGTCCGGTCCACCGTCTCCTTCTTTTCGGGGCAGATCCGCCCGGCAAGGACCGCCGCCAGCCCCCGGAACCGCGTCACCTTGTCGTACGAGGTTCCCAGCAGGCTGTGGTAAACGACTTTCTTGAGGTCCTCGACGCGCCGGTCCAGGGGAACCTTCTGATCCTCCACGAAGAAGAACCGGGCGTCGGACAGGCGCGCCCGGATGACCTTCTCGTTCCCCCGGGTGACGACGGCGGGGTCCCGCGCCAAGGTGTTGTTCACCGTCAGGAAGTGGGGGAGGAGTTTCCCTTCCTCGTCCACGACGGGAAAGTACTTCTGGTGGGACATCATGGAGGTGATGAGGACCTCCCGCGGGAGGTCCAGGTAGCCCGGATCGAAACCGCCGCACACGACGGTCGGGTATTCCACCAGGAACGTCACCGTCTCCAGCAGTCCCTCGTTCTCCAGGGGCCGGCCGCCGACGGCCGCCGCGGCCTGGACGCAGGCTTCCCGGATGACGCGCTTGCGCTCCTCGGGATCGACGAGGACGAATTTCCCCCGGAGGACGTCCAGGTAGTCGTCGAATCCCTTGACCGGCGCCGGTGCCGGGCTCATGAACCGGTGGCCGTGTGTTTCCCGGCCGCTCCGGATGTTCTCGACGGCGATCGGCAGCACCTCGCCGCCGAAGAGGGCCACGATCCAGTGAATGGGCCGAGGGAAGCGAAGTTCGAAGGAAGACCAGCGCATCGTTTTCTTGAAGGGGATGGACACCAGGAGTTTCGCCAGGAGACCGGGAAGGATGGACACCGTCTCCACCCCGGCGATCCGCTTGCGGGCCGAGAAGTACTCTCCCTTCTCCGTGGAAACCACCTCCAACTCCGCGATCTCGAGCCCCTGCCCCCGGGCGAAACCGAGGAGGGCCTTCGTGGGGTTTCCGGTCTCGTCGAAGGCGACCTTCCGGGCGGGCCCCATCTTTTCCAGCAGTTGGTCTTCCTGCCTCTCCGACACGTCCGCGACGGTCAGGCAGAGGCGGCGGGGGGTCGCCAGCGCCCGGACTCCACCGTGGGAGATCCTCTCCGTTGCGAGGACCTTCCGGATCATTTCCTCCAGGTCTGCGATGGCCTTCGGCAGGAAACCCGCGGGGATTTCCTCCGTCCCGATTTCCAGCAGCAATTCCTTGCCCATGTTCTTCTCCCGTTTCCAGCGCATCCACATCCCGGCGTTTCGCTCAGGAGGCGGCCCATGTTCGATTCAGCAGGGGGAATCCCATCTTCTCCCTCTGCTTGATGTACCCCTCGGCGCTCAGCCTGGCGAGGTTCCGCACCCGGCCGATGTAACTCGTCCGTTCAGCGGTGCTGATGGCCCCCCGGGCATTGAGCATGTTGAAGGTGTGGGAACACTTGAGGCAGCAGTCGTACGTCGGCAGGACAAGGTCCAGCCCGGCGGCCCGGATCCCCTCCGCCTCGTACATGTCGAAGAGCGCCCGCAGCATGGCCGTGTCGGCCTTCTCGAAATTGTAGACGGACCATTCCACTTCGCCCCGGTGGTGGACGTCCCCGTAGGTGACCGAGTCGTTCCACTTCAGGTCGTAGACGTTGTCCACCCCCTGGATATACATGGCAATCCGCTCGATGCCGTAGGTGATCTCCGCGCAGACGGGCTTGAGGTCGAGCCCGCCCACCTGCTGAAAATAGGTGAACTGGGTGATCTCCATGCCGTCCAGCCACACCTCCCAGCCGAGCCCCCAGGCCCCGACGGTGGGCGACTCCCAGTCGTCCTCCACGAAGCGGATGTCGTGGTCCAGGGGATCGATGCCGAAACTCCGGAGCGAATCGAGGTAGCGCTCCTGGATATCCAGGGGGGACGGCTTCATGATGACCTGGTACTGGTAGTAATGCTGCAGGCGGTTCGGGTTTTCCCCGTAACGCCCGTCGGTGGGCCGTCGGGAAGGCTCCACATAGGCCACGTTCCAAGGTTCGGGCCCCAGGGAGCGGAGAAAAGTCGCCGGGTTGAAGGTCCCCGCCCCGACCTCCAGGTCATAGGGCTGCTGGATGACGCACCCCTGGCCGGCCCAGTAATGGTCCAGCGCCAGGACGAGTTCTTGAAAGGTCATTCATGCCTCCTGATATCCCCGCGAAGGTATGCCGCAGGGTTCCCGATGATGCACCGGCAATCGCCCTCGCCGGCCGCCGCTCCGGCCGTCGATGAAGGCTCAAAACCGCGCCGTTGCGTGCTTTCCTCAAGGTCGACATTCCTAACATGCGTCCCAATTGGTGTCAACAGGATTGTTCCCTCGTAATGTCCGAAAATGATTTGACATAAGGCAGTCGTTCCATTAGATTACGCATCCCGGAAGGGCGGGATCCCATGCTTCTGCACGGGAATTCCGGGTCTCCGCGGTTTCCGTATTTCCAGCCTCTCACCGGGTGCAAAACAAGAAAGGACCCCCCGTATGCCTGTCATCCAGAAAAGAGTGCTGGTCCTTCTCGTCCTTCTTCTGGCCGGGACGGCCCTGGCAGCACCCGCGCCCCTGAGCCGCTGGGTGGCGCTCCGCTCCGATGCGAGGGACGTGGTGAAAGAACTCGTCCGCTCGGAGGTGGACAAGCGGGAAGGATTCTCCACGTCCCGGGAGGAGCGGGCGAACCTGAACTCGGCGGAGGAGGAGAAGGAACGGGAGGATTCGGCCTACAAGAGGGGGGTCACCAACGCGAACCGGGAGTTCGTCCGGGCCAAGAAAAAGAGGGACGACCTCACGACCCGCTACCAGGCCGCCTTCTCGGAGCAGGAGGAACAGCAGAAAAACGTCGGGACCCTCCGGGCGGGCATCGAAAACCTGGACAGCCAGATCGCCCGGTACAACCAGGACATCCAAGCCCAACAGGAATCCCTGAAGAAGTGGCTCCAGACGGAAAAGCAGGGAGAGGCCCTGGCGGCCGTCATCTTCACCCGGGGGTTCAAGGACAAGGCCCACACGCTGGAGTCCCTGGCCGACCAGGCCTCGTCCCCCCTGATGGCCCAGTACATGGGCACCTACATCCAGTCCCACACCCAGGTGATCAATACGGTCCTGTCGGTTGATTTCATCCGCGCCGTCGAAGAGGGAACCGCCAAGTGGAACAACGAGGAGCCCCTGCGCCTCGAACTGGAGAAGGGCGCCCAGGGGACCACGTACCTGCGGCTGAAGCGCTACGAACTCTATCCCTTCCAGAGCCCGAAGAAAGGCCGCGTCAAGGCGCCCCCGGCGTCGCGAAACATCCGGGCAACGGTGGTGACCAGCCGGAAGGAACTGGACGATTTCCTCCTCCGGAACCGGTATTCCCCCGCCGATCACGGCCTCGACCGCGCCTACCGGCTGATCCGGGACACCTCGCAGATGAACGCCGCCGCCGAGGAGGGGCTGCAGGAGCAGGTGAAGTCCTTCCAGGACCGCATCGCCTCCCTGCGAGAGAAGATCCGGGGAGCCCGGTCGGAGAAGGACACCCAGGCGGCCCTCCTGAAGCGTCGGGAAGAGCGGCACGCCCAGGCAACGCGGGAAGCCTCCGCCTCCCAGGCCCAGAAAGAAGAGGCCGACCGGGCCTTCCAGAATGCCCAGCAGGGCCTCCACGACATACGGAGGGTCCGTGAGTCCATCATCTTCAAGACCGCCCTGGCAACGACCCGGGGTTCCCAGAGCCCGGCGGAGGCCTCGGCGGAGGCCATCATCGACAAGCTGGTGGAAGTGAAAAACGATGCGAAAACGCAGCATTCCACCTCCACGACGGAAGTGACGAATTTCACCGTCACCGGCGAGTCCTCCCAGCAGTCCGTGACGGAGGCCCGGATCACGTCGATCCGCCTCATCTCCTTCATCAACGAGGGGGACAGCGTCCGGGTGAAGATGGCCTTCCGGGTCCGGACGGTCCTGGAGGAGAGTGCCGGCGAGGCACCCCGGGCCGCGGACCGCGTGCCCGCTGCCCGGACCGCCGACACCCCGGCGGCCGACGACCGGACGGTCGCGCGGATCGTGCCGCCGGAACCGTCCCGGGACGAGAGGACCCAGGCGCCTCCCCCGAAGCCGGTCGTGAAGCGCAACCCGAACGCCCTGGGGGCGTTTGACGGCAACGACGTCCTCTTCGAGCTCATCAGCGTGAAGTTCGTGGGCCACGACCTCCTGGTCCGCTTGGACGTGACAAACCTGACGGAGGACTCGACCCGCTACGTGGCCCTCTACGACCAGGCCTACCGCTGGACCAAATCCCGCGTGACCGCAGCAGCGGGCAAGGAGGTTGACGTGGCGGAAGTCACCTTCTGGGCCGGAAACGAGAAGACGACCATGTACAGCGCCGGTAGCCGGGGGGTCCCTCTCGAGGGCCGGGTCACCAAGAGTGTGCTCCTGTTCTTCAAGCAGGTCCCCGGGATGAGGTCCGTCCCGAAACTGACGATCCATCCCTACGTCTACCACCGCAAGGTCTTCTGGAGCTGGCAGGAGTTCGATTTCGCCTTCCAGAACGTGCGGGTCACCCGGTGACCGGCCGGGTGCGGGCCGGAGCATGATCCAAAGGTTCGCGGAACGCCTGTCCCGAACGGAATACGTCCGGGACGCCTTGGAACACCCGCCGGATCTGCGGGAGATTCGCCGAAGGCCCTCCCTCCGGGTGTGGGCGGGCCTCTTCCTCGTCGGCCTGAGTTACGTCATCGGCTGGCCCGCGGTGGGCGCCCTCGGAATCCTGGCTGCCTGGTTCGGGGAGCCCCTGCTGGTCGCCGTCGGGGGACCCCTGACCTACGGCCTGTCCCACCTGGTTTTCCTCGCCGGGGCCTGGCTCGCCGGAGCCGGGTACGTCCGGCTGCTGACCAAGCATGCGACGGGGCGGTTGTTTGCAAAGATCCTCCACCGGGACGGCCCCCTCGGGACGCGGACGGGAACCGGGGAAAACGGCGGGGCATGAACCGTTCCACCCCTCGCCCACCCGCAGGAAAATGCGGAACCATACGAAGCAAGGAGACGAGAGAAAAACATGGACATCCTGAAGCAGGAACTGAAGACGAAGATCATATCCACGCTGGGGTTGATGGACGTGGAACCCGAGGATATCGACGAGGAGGGCGTCCTCGTCGGTGGAGACCTGGGACTGGACTCCATCGACGTGTTGGAACTGGTGATGATGATCGAGAAGGACTACGGGGTCAAGATCGACAACAAGGAACTGGGCGTGAAGGTCTTCGCCTCCCTGGGCGCGCTGGCCGCCTACATCCACGAGAACCGGACCCGATAGCCCGCCTCAGGCCGGCAAAGCCCTTCCCGCTCCGGGTCAGGAGGACACCCCTCCCCGGGGTTCGAAGGAGTTCTTGGCCGCCCAGAACTGGGGCAGGTGGGTGAACAGGTACCACAGGCTCCACCGGTGCTGCCAGGTCCGGCGGATCAGCCGGCGACGCCAGAGAGGATCGGTGTAGAACCGCTTCACGTGCCGGTTGTACAGTTCGTCGAGGCGCTCCCGGGACGCAATGTCCCGGGGGACAAAGACGAAGTTCAGGCAGTTCATCAGGGGCCATTCCTCCTCGAAGGTCCCCTCCTCCCGGATCGTCTGCCAGACCGGCGCCCCCGGGAACGGCGTGAACTTCGCCATGTTCATGTCGTCCAGCCCCAGGGCGAGGCAGAAGTCGCTGGTCTTCCGGATCGACTCCTCCGTCTCGCCGGGCAGTCCCATCATGAACAGCCCCTTGACGCGGAGCCCGCTCTCCCGGATCCGGGCCACCGTCTCCCGGATCTCCTCCAGGGTCACCCCCGCCTTGTGGCGGGCCAGCAGTTCCGGGTCCCCCGACTCGATGCCCACGGACACCATCAGGCAACCCGCTTCCCGGAGCATTCCCAGGAGTTCCCGGTCCGTCTGCCCCGCCCGGACGGCGCAGTTGAACTGCATCCCCAGGGGCCGGGAGGAGAGGAGTCGGCAGAGTTCGGCGATCCGGGGGCGGTGGGCTGTGAAGAGATCGTCGTAGATGTTCACGTGCCGCACCCCGAAGGATTGCCGCAGGTGACGCAGGTGCTCGTAGATGTATTCCGGCGAGTTCACGCGGTAGGTCCGCCGGAAGACGGAGCGGTCGCAGTAGGTGCAGCGGAAGGGACACCCCCGGCTCGTCACCAGGGTGGCCCCGGGCGTCCGGACGTAACTGAACAGCGGCAGGTTGTAGCCCCCGGGAAACCCCCGGAGCAGGTGATACGCCGGGAAGGGCAACTCGTCCAGGTCCTCCAGGGGCGCCCGCTCCCGGTTGGCGACAACGCTTTCGCCGTCCCGCCGGATCAGGCCGTCGATCCCCCGCGGGTCCTCGCCGCCGGCCAGCGCCGCCAGGGTGGCCTCCCCCTCGCCGGGACAGAGAAAATCGACGGCGGGAAACCTCTCCAGGAGCGGGCCCCCGACGGCGGAGACGTGGACGCCGCCGAAGACGGTCCGGATCCGCGGGACCTCCTCCTTCAGGCGAAGTGCAAGGGCGTGGCCGTCGAGGAAACTGGAGGTGGTGGTGGAGAACCCCACAAGGTCGGGCCGGCCGTCCAGAATCACCCGGACCGTCGCTTCCCCGGAAGCGGGGGCGCCGGGTCCCAGGCAATCCACCACGGAGACCGCATGCCCCTCCCGCTCCAGCCAGGCGGCAATGGAGAGGAGGCCCAGCGGGGCCATCCGGTTGGCCACGGCGGCCATATCCCGCCGGCCCCGGATCCAGTTGGATCCTGCCGGCTGCACCAGGACGATGCGCACGGTCCCCTCCCTATCGGTGTTCAGATCCCTTTCAGGATGGCATAGGCCTCCCGCTCCACCTCGCCGCAGCGGCGAAGGAGACGGGCGGCTTCCTTCAGGTCCGGCGCTCCCTCGCGCTTCCGGATGATCCGGGCGCAGGCCAGGGCGAAGGTCCGCCACTGGTCGCCCGCCTCGGTCATTTTCCGGGACGCCTCGCCGAGCGCGGCGGAACCCAGGAGGTTCGCCGCCTCCTCGAGAAAGGCGGCGTACATGAAGCGAAATCCGCCTCCCCCGGTGCCGATTTCCTCCTGCATCCGGACCATGTGCCCCAGGAAGAGTCGGACATAGCGCCCGTCCCCGCTCCTTCCCATCCGCTCGATTTTCCCGGCCAGGTAGGAGATCCCGCGGACGCCGAAGGGTGGCGGCGAGGAGAGCATCATGAACAGGGTCCGGGCGACGGCCTTCCGGATCAGGACCGGCAGGTCCAGCGACGGCGGGACCCGCTCGGGATGGTAGACGAACCCCCTCGGGGCCATGACGCCCCGGGCGAAGCGGGCGTTGGCCAGGTCCGCCGCGGCGATCGAGACGGGGTGCTCGAAGACGGGGTCGCTCACCAGGAACTCGCCGTCCTCGACGCCGAAGACGATCAGGTTGTGGACGTTGAACTGGAAGCGCATCTCCGGCGGGAAATAGGGCAGCCAGTAGGCGGAGGTCTGGAGCCCCACGACCTGTCCCCGCTTGAGGAAGTCGACCAGATCCTCTTCGGCGCGGCGATGGTCGCGGTAGGTCCGCTTCTGGAAGGAGACGCCGAGGCGGCCCTGGATGCCGCTGATGATGGTCCGGGGAAGGATCCGGTACGAGATGGTGGGCATGTTGTTCATCCGCAGGAACGGAATGTAGGCGAACATGATGGCGCTGGCGAGGCCGAAGACCATGGCCTCGGACAGATCCAGCCCGCCGTGCCGGAGCAGGGCGGAGACCACCCCGCTCTCGCAGTGCCCGTAATGGCGGTGCTCGAAATCGATGACGTGCTTCACGGGATGCTCCTTCCCGCTGTTTTTTCAACCGGGGGACTCGGTGCCGGGGATGGTTCCGCTTCCCGATCCGCCGTGGAGAGACCCGGGGGCAGCGCGTAGGTCTCCTCATCCAGCACCCCGGGCCGGAAGGGCAAGAGGGCGTCCAGGGGCACCCGCAGGATTCTCGCATATTCCCTCAGGAGGCGCTCCGAAAGCCGGGCAAACACCCGGCCCTTCAGGTGCCGCTTGACCCGCCACCGCGGCAGGCCCATGGCCTGGGCGAGAACCGTCGGGTCCATGCGGCGCTTGAACATGAAGTAGGCGATGGGCGAATCCTCCCCGCTCAAAACCCGGCGGCGGCACGCTTCCGCCTGCTCCTCGAATTCCTCGATGGCCTGGTACAGGATCACCTCCTCCACGTCCCAGCCGGTCGTCGGGACGGTGGTGTAGCGTCCCTCATCGTCCACGGCATAGGCGGCCTTGCGGGCCGTCCGGAAGTGACGGATATCGTCCTGCGGGACTTCCCGGATCTTCACGGCTCTCCTCCCGTCAGCCGGCGTCTTCGCCGGCGCTGCCCTCTGCGGGCCCGTCTCCTGTCCGCGTCTTTCCCTGCTGCCGGATGTCCCGGATGTTCCGGTGGTGGCCCGCCAGGATCAGCAGGACCGTGGCCGCCACCGCCACAGCGGCACCCGCGGTGCCGCCCGCCACCCAGCCTTCCCCCGCCGCCAGGGCGGCGATCATGAAAAAGGAGGCCACGAAGGGCACCCGTACCAGCCCGAAGACGGCGACCCACAGAGCCATTGCCCAGAGCGCCGCCCAGGGCTGGAGCGCTCCCGCGAATCCCAGGTAGGACCCCACGCCCTTCCCGCCCCGGAAGCCATGGAAGCAGGGGAAGCGGTTCCCCGCCACGAGCGCCAGTCCCAGCCATGGAACCTCCTCCGGAGCCAGGAACAGCGTTCCCAGGACCGCCACGGCCACGGCCCGCCCCACGTCCAGGAGGAGAACCGCCGCCGCCCACAGGGGCCCCGCCATTCGGTAGACGTTGGTGGTCCCGGCGTTGCCGCTGAAGCGGCTCCGGGGGTCCCCCTTCCCCAGGACGAAGAGGATCAGGATGGCGAAATTTACCGAGGCGGTGGCGTAGACGGCCCCCGCCCACAGGGGCAGGCCGCTTGTCACGGCTCCCTCACCCCCCGCGGCGACGGGACCGCGGCGACGGCTCCGGCCGGCCCTCCTTCCCCGTTACGACTGTCCGCGTCCAACTCGCCAAAAAGAGACCGGATCCGGGCCATCAGTTCGTTCAGGGAGAAATCCGGTGCCTCCCAGTCGGGGTGCAGGAGGGCCAGCAGTTCCATGGTGACGGGCTCCCGAATGTCCGTGTGAAGGAGAAACCGGTCCGGCGGAAAAAGCCGGTGGGTATTGGCGATCCTCACCACGCCGATGGGCGCTCGGCAGCGGGCGGCGATGCGGAAGGCCCCGCGGCTGAAGGGCCCGAGGCGGCCGTCCCGGCTCCTGGTTCCTTCCGGAAAGATGAACAGGTTTCCCCCCGTCGAGAGATACCGGCCCATGGTTTCCACCCGCTGGATCATCAGGGTCGAAAAGAGGTCGCCGTCCGCCGAGGAGGGGAGGTAGCCCGCCGTCCGGAGGATCCAGCCGAAGATGGGATAATGGAAAAAGTCGCTCCGCACGATCGTCTTCTGCCGGTCGAAGAGGGAGATGAGCAGAATCGGATCGAGAAAGGACAGGTGGTTCGCCACGATGACCGTGCCTCGGAGAGGCCGGACGCCCTCGCCGATCCGCAGGGAAAGGGCCGGGATCAGGAAGCGGACCAGGCGGAAGAACCCCGCGTAGAACCGGCTGTTCATCGCCTGAAAGACGGCCTCTCGATCCGCCGAGAACAGGCTGGCCAGACCGTAGAGAGGCAGCGTCAGCGTCCCTCCGAGGAAATACACCCAGAGCAGGAGCGTGACGGCCAGGTCCTGAAGGGCCCTGAACAGGGAGCGGGGTGCTTGCATGGGGTGCGGTGCGTTCATCTGCGGCGGCCGGGAAACGGGATCACGGTGCTTGCCGGAGGACGAGGCTCGTGTTGACCCCGCCGAAGGCGAAATTCTGAATGGCCGCGGCCCGCACGGGGGTCTTTTCCAGGGAGGTGGCGTGGCGGATCATGGCGCACCGCTCGTCCACCTCTTCCAGGTTCAGGGTCGGGGCGACAAAGCCTTCCTGCATCATGTAGAGTGTGAGGATCGTCTCGATGACCCCGCAGGACGCCATGGTGTGCCCCATGTAGCCCTTCAGGGCCGTGACGAGGGGCCGGTCTCCGTAGACGGCGGAAATGGCCTGGGCCTCGATGATGTCCCCCATCTTCGTGGCCGTCGCGTGGGCGCTGACGAGGTCCACCTCGCCGGGCTCCATGCCGGCTTCCCGGAGGGACAGCCGCAGGGTTTCGCGGATGCCCGCCAAGTTGGGCAGGATCAGGTCCCCGCCGTTGTTGTTGCAGGCAAACCCGGCCACCTCCGCCAGGATCGTCGCCCCCCTCTTCCGGGCGGCTTCATACTCTTCCAGGAGGACCGCCCCCGCGCCCTCGCCCACGACGAGGCCGTCGCGGCGGACGTCGAAGGGTCGCGGCGTCCGGCGGGGTTCGTCGTTGAAACCGGTGGAGCAGGCCAGGAGGTTGTCGAAGACGGCCACCGTCGTCGTGTCGTATTCGTCGGCCCCGCCGCAGAGCATGGCGTCCTGCATGCCGAACTTCACGGACTCGTACCCGTATCCGATGGACTGGCTGCTGGTGGTGCAGGCCGTCGACGAGGCGATGACGCGGCCGGTGATGCCGAACATCTTGGTGATGTTCACCGCCGTTGTGTGAACCATGGATTTCAGGTAGTCCACGGCCCCGATGGCGGAGACGCTCGCCCGGTCCCGGCTGTGGAAGACCCGGTAGATTTCCCGCTGCACCGTGGGGCTGCCGTGGGTGGACCCGAAGGCCACCCCCAGCCGGCCCGAGGTGATGAATTCCGGATCCAGGCCGGAGGCCTCCAGGACCTCCTTCGCCACCTGGCACGCGTAGTAACTGACGGGCCCCATGGTCTTCCGGTTGATCCGCTTGAAGTCGTACGGAATGGGGTAATCCACCGTCCCGTAAACCTGGGAGTGAATGAACGGCGCCAGGAGATCGTCGCTCCGGAGGGGCTTCACGCCCGACACGCCGTCGCGCAGGCTGCGGAGGATGTCTTCCCGGCCGTGGCCGATGGGTGTGATGGCGGACGCCGCGGTGATTACGACCCTTCTTTGCATAAGTCCCCGATGGGCAGGTTGCCGGCGGCGCGGCGGATCTGCGCGAGTTGCTCCACGTAGGTGCAGATCTGGCGGAACGTCCGGATGTCCATGGCCCGCTTCTTTTCCTCCATGGTCAGTTCGGAACCGAGGAAACGCTCGATCTCCACCAGGAGCTCGATGGCGTCGATGCTGTCGAACTGGTACGCCTCCCGGAGGTCCACGTCCATGGCCGGGTCTTCAATCTCGAACTCCTGAAGGAAAATCTTCCGGATCTCGGCTTCGATCGCCTCGCGTGTCATGGTTTTTCTTCCCAGCACCTTTCTTGCACCCGGATTCTTTGGAACCGCCGTGAAGATCATCCCGCCGGAAGATTCGACGCTCCCTTACGGCTATCGATCCCTTGTATCGTTCCGGTCCTCGAAAAGTCAAGCAGGGGCTTCGGCGGGCCACGGCTCACCGCTCCGGGTCCCTGCGTCTACACCCGAATCCAGTCGGGCGGACGGAGGCGGCCCCCGCTCACGTCGCGCATCCGGATTCCCGACAGGGCCTCGCGCAGGTTTCCACCGGGGTCTTCCATTTCCAGGTCGAACAGGAACACCCCCCCCTCCGTGCCCGTTGCGGCCAGCCGGACCCGGCAGGTTTCACCGGGCTCGATCGGCCGGATCACCCGGCGGCGGCGGAAGCCCACGGGGAGCGCGACGGTCCCGACGAAGCGCTGGCACCAGGCACAGGCCACGTGGAGGGCTGCATCCAGCGGGAAGGGGGAACCGAGATGCCGTCCCGGATCCCCCTCCTCCGGGGCGGCCACGCGGGCCTCCGCTCCTTCCTCCCAGAGGACGACGGGATCCCGGGCGTTCCGGTAGGCCGGGCCGAAGGGAACCAGCTCCCGGTACAGCCGGTCGGCGGAAACGGGGAAGGATCCCGTGACCGGCGCTTCGGCCCTCTTCGCCGGGAGGTCTTCCTCCGCCTCCGCTCCTCCGAAAACGACTGTCCCGTGCGCCACGCGGCGGCCCATGGCCCCCGACCGGGAGCGGACCACCGTGCCGAGAACCGCCCGGACGCGCCCGCCGCCAAGGGGCTGCAGTTCGCACCAGGCCTCCACGGCACCCACCCCGGGCTGGAGAACGAGAAACCGGGGGAAGAGGGCCTCCTCCATCACCCGGAGGACCACGCCGGGAAAGCGCCCGTGGACGGCGCGGGCCAGGTTCTCGAGGATTTCCACCGCGGGCAGGACCGCCTGCCCCTCGAAGGCATGGTCCAGGAAGTCCGCCGGGACGGCGATCCTGAGGGAGCCCTTCCCCGGTGCCGTCATTGCGGAAAGCTCTTCCACAGGTGGACCGTCTTGGGGTCCACGGCCACGGGCCTTCCCGCCCGGTTGAGGGCGCAGTGGCGGGTGTACCCGCGGCAGACGAGGACGCCGGACTCGGCCTGGGTGACGGTGTACTCGAAGCGGAGGCGGACCCGCTCCAGTTCGCCCGGCCGGGTGTGGATCCACATGGAATCGTCGTAGCGGAGCGGCTGGAAGAACTGGAGGCCCAGGTCGATGACGGGGTATACGTAGCCGTTCTCCTCGATCTCCCGGTACGGGTAGGCGGCGTCACGCATCAGTGAGGCCCGGCCCATCTCGAAGTAGCGGAGGTAGTTGGCGTGATAGACCACGGAGGAACGGTCCGTATCGGCGTAGAGGGTCCGGTTGGGGCAGCGGTGCCAGACCAGACCGGTGGTCCGGTCCCGGACAAAGCGGGCGTCCTCGAGGGGTTCCGGAAGAAAGGGTTTCGGTTTCATCGCACGTCATTCCATGATTGTTCCGTCACGTACCCGCATCTCCATGGCTCCGCCGGGCCTGCCCCGGAAGCGGCGGCGCCTCACACGCCCCGGAAGAGGACGCAGCAGTTGGTGCCGCCGAATCCGAAGGCATTGGACAGGGCGAATTCCACGGTCTGCTTCCTCGCCACGTTGGGCACGACGTCCACGTCCGCGAGTGCGGGGTCCGGGAGGTGGTTGATCGTGGGCAGGATCACCCCCCGCTGCATTCCCTCGATGGTGAGGACCGCCTCGATGGCCGCCGCTGCGCCCAGGGCGTGGCCGATCTGGGACTTGTTGGACGAGACGGCCACCCTCTTCAGGTGGTGACCGAAGACCTCCCGGAGGCAGGCGATCTCCGCGACGTCCCCCTTGGGCGTGGATGTCCCGTGGGCGTTGACGTACTGCACGTCCTCCGGGGCAATCCCCGCGTCTGCTAGGGTCTCCCGGATCGCCCGGACGATGGTCTCCTCCCGGGGATTCGTGAAGTGGTGGGCGTCGGACGTCCATCCCACCCCCAGCACTTCCGCCCGGGGCGAGAGGCCCCTGCGGCCCAGCATCTCCTCCGCCGCCAGGACCAGGACGGCCCCGCCCTCGGCGAGAACGAAGCCCCTCCGGTCCCGGCTGAAAGGACGGGAGGCCTGGGAAGGGTCCTTCCAGGCCCGGTCCTTCGGGGTGATCTTGATGGTGGCGTTCATGTTCTCGAAGCCGTGCACCAGCTCCGGCAGGATCGGCATGTCCACGCCCCCGGCGAGGACGTAGTCGCAGTCTCCGTCACGGATCATCCGGGCCCCGAGGCCGATGGCGTGGTTTCCCGAAGCGCAGGCCCCCTGGGGGGAAAAGATTGGGCCCGTGAAGCCCAACAGCATCCCCGCCTTTCCGGAGGGCAGGTTGGCGCAGAGATTGGGCAGCAGGTAGGGACTCACCCGGAGGGGCCCTCGCTCCCGGAGCTGGTCCACCGCGACCCGAAAGGCGTCCGTGCCGTTGAGGGCGGATCCGACGAGGCAGGCCGTTCGCGGCGCCGTCTCCGGGTCCATGGCCAGACCCGCGTCCTCCAGGGCCTCCTTGCAGAGGGCAACGGTGAGGAGCACGAAGGCGGCGTTCCAGTTGTAGACCTCCCGGGCGCTGGCGAAGCGGTACGACCGGGGGTCCCATTCGGGGATCTCGCCGACGACGCGGGAGGCGGCCTCGACCTTGCAGCGGGTTATGGTGCGGAAGCCCGCCTCGCCCCGGACGGCCCGCTCCCAGGTTTGGGCGACGGTCCCCCCCAGGGGCGTGGCCGCACCATACCCGACGACGAAGACCCGTCTGTTCTGCGGAGGCTTCATGGCAACTCCGTTTCCACTCCTGCCACGGCCATCACTCCGCCCGCCGGAAAACGATGCAGGCGTTGCAGCCGCCGAAGCCGAAGGCGTTCTTCAGGAGGAACTCCTGCTCCTGCCGGCGGGCCCCGCCGGGGACGCAGTCCAGGACGATCTCCGGGTCCGGGTCGTAATGGATGGTCGGCAGGAGCGTGTCCCGGAGCATCCCCTCGATCCCCAGGATCGCCTCGACGGCGCTGGAGGCTCCCATGGCATGGCCGATCTGGGACTTGTTGGCCGACACGGGCGGGACCTTCTCCCCGAAGAGATCCCCCAGGGCCTCGGCCTCCACCTTGTCGCCCACCCGCGTGGAGGCGGCATGGGCGTTCACGGCGGCCACGTCCCCCGGGGCAATCCCGGCGTGCGCGATCGCCTCGGCCATGCACCGCCGGATGGTTTCCCGCCGGGGAGCCACGAAGTGGTAGGCATCGGAGGTCATCCCCCAGCCGGCCAGCTCGATTCGCCAGGGCAGACCGTGGGCCCGGGCGAAGGCCTTCGTGGCCAGGATGAAGCACCCGGCCCCCTCGGAGATGACGAAGCCCCGGCGGTTCCTGGAAAAAGGGCGGCTCACGGCGCGGGGATCCTCCTCCGGCTGCCCCTCTTTGGGGCGGTAGGCCCCGTTCATGGTGGCAAAGCCCGCCACGATGGGTTCCACGAGGGAGAAGTCCACGGCCCCGCAGATCGCCGCATCGGCCATCCCCAAGAGGAGGAACATCGCCCCCAGGATCAGGGAGGAGGAGCCGGTGGCGCAGGCCGTGATGGGGGAACAGATGGGTCCCGTGGCCCCCGTCAGGATGGACACCTTGCCGCCCACCATGTTGACGCAGGAATTGGCGTTCGTGAAGGGGTGGGGCAGTTTCCCTTCCGACACCAGCAAGCGGTCGGCGGCGATGACGGCGTCGAGGCCCCCCACGGCGGTGCTGAAGGTGACGGCCACCCGGGGCGCCAACTCCGGCGTGATTTCCAGGCCCGCCCTCCGGAGGGCCCGGTGGACCACCAGCAGGGCATGCCGGAAGATCGGCGAGGTCCAGTGGGCCATCTCCCGGGGCTTCAGAAAGGGATAGGGGGACTCGTCGAAATCGTCCACCTGTCCAGCCACCCGGACGGGAAAGCCCTCGCGCAGGGGGAAGCGGGTCAGGGGACCGATGCCGCTGTCACCCCGCAGGGCCCTCTGCCACTGGTCCTCCCACTCGACCCCGAGGGGAGAAACGGCGTCGTATCCGAGAATGACGGGTCTCTGGTCGGGATGCATGCCATCCTGTCCGTTCGGAAAGAGTCCCGGATGGGAATCACCAGGGGATGAAGCCGTAGAGCTTGGCGAACATCTCGTACACTTCGATCCAGTTCTGGAGATCCCTAGTCGTGCGCAGGTGGTCGCGCTTGTTCACCATGACCCAGCTCATGTGGGCGGCCCCGTCCTTGCAGATGGAGCAGTCCCGGGTGGCGGAGGTGCAGCAGCGATGCATCGTCCGGAGGTCTGCGGCCCAGCGGATGAACCGGATGAGCCGCTTCGGCCTCGGATCCCGGTCGTCCAGGGGCTCTGTCACGGAGGGGCATTCGCGCCAGCCGAAGGGACGCCCCATCATTATCCCCGTGCAGATGATCTCGTGGTAGTATCGGCAGGAGATCACCGTCCGGGGATAGCGGTCCAGCATCGCGTCCATCTCCACCCGGATGTCCCGCAGGGCCTCCGGGGTCCAGTGGAACCCTTCGACCTGCTCGTCATTGGTGAGGAGTTGCACGTGAACCTTCAGCCCCGCGTCGGCGATCTTCCGGATGATCGCCTCCGTCCGGCCGATCTGCTTGGGGGTGATGGTGTAGAGGTAATAGGCGTGGGTGTCCCCCTCGTAGTTTTTCCGCGAGACGCTGAAGACGTCCCGTCCCCGCAGGGCCCTCTCGTCCGCCTCGTCCCCCCAGAGGGAAATCCCCACCAGCATGCCGGGGAAGCGGTCCCGGGGGATGCGGATCAGGCCGTTGGTGGCGCAGTAGGTGGGGAGCCGCCGGTAGAACGCCTCGACACGGTCCAGGCAGAGGGTCGGCTCCCCGCCGATCAGGATGGCCATGTTCACGCCCCGGGTCTTTTCCCGGTCGATGAAGGCTTCCCACTGCCGGACGTCCTCCTCGTCTGCCGCGGCCTCATGCTCCCCCGAGGAGAAGAAGAAGCAGCCCTTGCAGCGCAGGTTGCACCGGTTCGTCACGTCGTAGATGGAACTGCGGATGTTCAGACGGGAGATCCGGCGGTACCGCTCGTGCCAGGCGTGGTCGAGGAGGGAACTGACAGTCTGCATCAGAGGGCCTTCTGGAAATCCCGGTCCCGAACGAGGGTCGTGAAGGTCAGGTCGACGAGGGCGAAGGCCCGCTTTTCCAGCTCCCTGGCATCCTGGGAAGCGGACGGCGGCATCGTCACCTGGTAGCTCTTCTGAAACGTCTCGACGCCGTCCTTGAAAACGAAGGCCTGGAACTTCACTTCCTGGTCTGTCACAGACAGGAGGACCAGTTGAAACTCCGGGACGCCCTTGGGGGCGGCGACGGCGGCCGGATGCGGTCCCCCGTACCACCAGGGACCGGGTCCGCGGTAGGCGGCGGCCGGGTAGTCCACGACCTTCGCCCCGGCATGCCGGAAGGCCTTCTGGTAGCAATCCCAGAAAAAGGATTCCAGGGGCGCCGACGTCTCGTAGACGAGCTTCCGGTCAGGGCTGTAGAAATTCCACGTCTTGGTGTTCTCCGCCCGGTTGATGAAGGAGGACAGGGCGACCCGCTTGCCCTTGAGACGACCCGCGTCGGCGGCCCGGAAACCGGGGCTGTATTGATCCTGCTGGACCGCCACCTTGACGCCGCCGGCGGCGCCGCAACCGAACAGGAACACCACGGCGACGAGGATCCCTGCCGCAACCTTCCAGGTTTTCAACGGATTGTGCATCATGATCGTTCCTTTCACCTGCCCGGGAGACCCCGGCAATCATGCTTCCGGAAAGAAGCCCGGCGGCTCCACGAGGCGGTCGCAGAGATTCTCTCCCTTCTCGTAACCCATGACCCACACGGAAAGGTATGTATCGACGTAATCCAGCCAGGATCGAAACGTGTCCGGGTCCGCGGCGTGCCGGAAGAGGCGGGCCGTCACCACGGCGCTGCCGGCGGCGTAGTGGCGGCAGTCGTCGCAGTCCGTGTCGGGAACGCAGCAGGCGACGCTTCGGTCCCACGTCAGGTCGGCCCGGTACTGCCGGAACGAGCGCCCGAGTCCGATGTCGGTGGAGGCGTTCCGGCGCGGGTAGGA
>JBFYXW010000066.1:0-14337 GCA_041310335.1 Syntrophaceae bacterium
GGAGCGTGCCCGCGCATGAAGTTGTTTCTCTTCGACTTTGACGGCGTCATCGCCGATTCCCTGGAGGTCTACGAGTGGACGGTGCGGGAGTGCCTGGACCGCATCGGCCAGCCCATCCTGAAGGACCGGGCCGGCTTCCTGGAGCTGTTCGAGGGGAACTTCTACGAGGAGATCGTCCGCCGGGGCGTGAACCTGGAGGCGTTCCTGAAGGCCTCGACGGGGGTCCTGGCGGAGGTGGACTTCGGCGCCATGAGGCTCTTCCCGTCTCTCCTGCCCGTCCTGGAGAAGCTCTGCGAGGGCAACGTCCTGCTCATCATCTCCTCCAGCGGCTCCCGCTCCATCCGCACGATCCTGGAGGGCAACCGGTTCAACGGCTGCTTCCGGGCCATCCTGGGCTCTGACTTCATGCTCAGCAAGGTCGCCAAGATTGCCCACGCCATGGAGTCCTACGAGGTCGGGGTGGACCAGACCTATTACATCGGGGACACGGCGGGAGACATCCGGGAGGCCAGGCGGGCGGGGGTGAAGGCCGTCGCGGTCACCTGGGGCTGGCACAGCCGGGAGACCCTGGCGGCGGCGGCACCGGATTTCGTGGCGGAAAGGCCGGAGGACCTGCTGGACATAGCACGCCGTTGAGGATTGCCCGTCTGCCCGGTACTCCCGTCCGGAGAAAGCGAAAAGGGGACAGATTGAAATCGGTCCCCTTTTCGCCGGACGAAGGGATATCCCCGGCCCTTCAAAGGCGTCAAAGCTCGTAGATGGTCTCGTCCACGCGGGGGCGGGGCTTCCGTTTCCCCTTCCCGCCGGCTCCCTTCCCGTCGAACAGGAAGGGCTCCTCCGATTCCAGGAGATTGCCCATCTCCTCCTCGATCCGGTCCGGGTCCTCCCCCCGCTCGAGCCTCCGCAGGGCCTCCTCCATGCCGGGTCCCAGGTTCAGCCCCGTGGCGTCGGACAGCTTTCTCATCAGGGCGGCGGCCTGCCGGGGGTCGTCCTCGTTGATCCGGTCCGCCTCCCCGGCCAGCATGGCCATGGCCTTCTCCATCCGCTCCTCGTCGATGGGGGGCATGTCCGCCTCGGAGCCGGCCTCCTCGTCCCGTTTCCCGGAAACCTTCGCGAAGACCGACATCTGGCGCTTCAGGCGGACCCGCTTGCAGCGGGGGCAGAAGGGGACCTTGTCCGTGTTGGCGGACCGGGAGAAAAATTGAAAGACCGTGTTGCATTTATGGCAGTGGAACTCATAAATGGGCATGTCTTCCTTCCCCTCCCTGGTTTTTGCGGCGTAATGTACCGGAATCGGCGGAAAGATCAAGTCCCCATTTCATGTCGTCCCCGGCGGACAGGGCCGCGGCGTTTCTCCCGGGCGGCCCCGCCGCGGGTGGCCGGCGGCGGGTCCGGCGCGCGTTTCATCGGCGCGCTCCTCCGGCGAGGCGGTGGCGGCGCGTGTTCCGGTGGCCAAGGAATCCTTGACAAGGGACCGCCCATGGGAGACAACCGCCGGGGCGACCCCGAGGGGCGGCCCCTTCCGATGCCCCCGGCTCTCCGGGATGCCGGCATCGACTTATTCGACAGGAGAACGTTTCCGCCATGCAGGAAATCGCCGACCGGTTTTACCGCATCACCCTTCCCATGCCCTTCCGCCTCCAGCACGTCCACATCTACGCCATGCTGCAGGACGGCCGGGTGACGCTCTTCGACACGGGGATGAACTCCCCCGAGGCCTTCGCCAAGATGGAGCGCTCCCTGGAGCGCCTCGGCTGCTCCGTCCGGGACGTGGAGCGGATCTTCATCACCCACCACCACACGGACCACGTGGGCATGGCGGGTCGGATCCGCCAGCAGTCCGGGGCGGAGATCCTCTTCTCCGAGGCCAGCCGCCTGTACATCCGGGAAAACGCGAACCCGGAGCGGATCGCCGCGGTGTTGCGGGAATTCTACGCCCTCCACGGCCTTCCGGAAAAGTCCCTGGCCATCCTGACGACGCTCCTGGGGCACTTCCGCCGCTCCCAGGTGCCCTTCGACCCCGACTCCTGTCCCGCCCTGGAGGAGCGCCATGATGTCTACGGCCGGGAGGTCCGGGTGTTCCATACGCCGGGGCACGCCCGGGGCCACGTCGTCTTCTACTTCCCCGGGGAAAAGATCCTCCTGTCGGGTGACCACGTCCTCCCGGACATCACGCCCAACCTGAGCCCCGACCTGTTCGAGCCGGACTTCCGGGTCCTCCGGAGCTTCCTGTCCTCCCTGAAGGAGATCTCCACGCTGCCGGTCAGGCGGGTCTGGCCGGCCCACGGGGACCCCTTCGACAACCTGGCGAAGCGGGTGGAGGAGATCGTCGTCCACCACGACGAGCGCAAGGCCCTGATCCTCGACTCCGTCCGCGGGGGGGCCCGCCGCGCCGTGGACGTCTCGGAGGACATCTTCGGCCCCGACCTGCCGGACTTCGACCAGTTCCTGGCCCTCAACGAGGCCTACGTGCACCTGGTGGAACTGGTGGAGGAGGGGGTCGTCGAACAGCGGAGGGAAGGGGAGCGGCTGGTGTACGCGGCCCGGTGAGGAGTCGCGCCGGCCTTGCCCCGTGCCGGCCTTGGGCCCCCCCTTGCATTCCCGAGGGAATTTCTGTATATACCGCGGCAAAACAAAATCCGGAGGGCGGCATGAAGGTACTGGTGGCGTATTACTCCAAGAGCGGCAACACGGAAAAGGTGGCCCGGGCCATCTTCGAGGCCATGGACGCGGAAAAAGAGATCAAATCCCTCCCGGATGTCCAGGCTGTCGAGGGCTACGATATCCTCTTCATCGGGTTCCCCGTCCACGCCCACAGCGTGCCCGCGGCGGCCCAGCCGCTCATCCGGGATCTCAAGGCGGGCCAGAAGGTCGCCTTTTTCTCCACCCACGGGTCGCTCCGGGGCGGCCAGCTTCCCCGGCAGGCCTTCGAGGACGCCCTCGGACTGGCGGCGAAGGCCAAGGTCCTGGGGCACTTCGGCTGCCGGGGGAAGGTGGATCCCCGGGTCATCGAGATGCTCCTGAAGCAGCCGGAGCACAAGGCCTGGGGGGAGGAGGCGAGAGGCGCCGACAGCCACCCGGACGCGGCGGACCTGGCGGACGCCAGGGAGTTCGCCCTCCAGATGCTGGCCAAGGCAAGGTAAGCGAACTCCGGGCCGGTTCCTTTCCGGCGGCAGTCGTTCGATTCTGTCCATAAGGAAGGGGTGAGATCCCGTCGGGTCTCACCCCTTCTTTCATTTCCCGGAGGGTGTGGAGAAAACCGCTTCCTGCAGGATTTGCAGGTAATCATCCAGCGTGACGGAGTTCGTGTCACCGTTCAACGGGAACGACTCGTCCGTCAGGGAAAGGAAAAGGCCCTGCCGCCGCTTTCCCGCGACGCCTACAGAAGGCCTTCGACTTTTTCCAAAGCCCGGGCGATGTTTTCCGGCTGCGGGCCCCCGGCCTGGGCCATGTCGGGCCGGCCGCCGCCGCTGCCGCCCACCACGGGGGCCAGTTCCTTGATGATGTTGCCGGCGTGGTACTTGCCCGCCAGGTCCTTCGTCACCATGCACAGGAGCATGGCCTTGTCGCCCACCCGGCTTCCCAAGAGGACGATCCCCGAGCCCAGCTTGTCCCGGACCTTGTCGCCGAAATCCCGGAGGGTCTTCACGTCCGGGGCGTCCACCTGGGCCGCCAGGACCCGGACGCCCTTGATCTCCCGGGCCTTGTCCATCAGGTCCGCCGAGTCCTTCGCCGCCAGTTTCCCCTTCAGGGCCTCGATCTCCTTCTCCAGGTCCCGCTGGTGCTTCAGGAGCTTCTCCACCCGGTCGGACACCTCGGCGTGCCCCGCCTTGAGGAGTTCCGCCGTCTTTTTCAGCTCCTCCTCCAGGGACTTGACGTACTTCACCGCCTCCCGGCCCGCCACGGCCTCGATGCGCCGCACGCCCGCGGCCACGGAGGACTCGCCCACGACCTTCAGGAGGCCGATGTCCCCCGTCCGGAGGACGTGGGTGCCGCCGCAGAGTTCGGCGCTGACGTCACCCATCCGGATGACCCGCACCTGGTCGCCGTACTTTTCGTCGAAGACCGCCGCCGCCCCCGTCTTCATGGCCTCTTCCTTGGGGAGGACCTTCGTGACGACGGCGTAGTTCCCGCGGATGTGGTCGTTGGCGATCGTCTCGATCCGCTTCATCTCGTCATCGTCGATGCGGGAGAAGTGGGTGAAGTCGAAGCGGAGGCGCTCCGGGTTCACCAGCGACCCCGACTGCTTCACGTGGTCCCCCAGGACCGCCCGGAGGGCGGCGTTGAGGATGTGGGTCCCCGAGTGGTGGGCCTCCGTGGCCCGCCGGGTCTCCAGGTCCACCTTGAGCGTGACCTCGTCGCCCACCCGGATCCGTCCCTTTTTCACCTTGCCGATGTGGGTGATGACGTCCTCCACGGGGGTCTGGGTGTCCCAGACCTCGAAGAGGAATCCCGGGCCCTCGATGACGCCCGTGTCGCCCACCTGGCCGCCCTTCTCGCCGTAGAAGGGCGTCTGGGCCACGAAGATCTCGCCTTTCTCGCCCTCCTCCAGGGCCTCGACCTTGTCGTCCTTCTTCAGGATGGCCGTCACGTAGGAGTCCGCCTCCGTCGTCGCCTCCCAGCCGATGAAGTTCGTCGTGATGCCGTCGACGCCCAGGCGCTTGTAAACGTCCGCCACGGCCTGCTCGCCGCTGCCCTTCCAGGACTCCCGGGCCTTCTCCCGCTGGGCTTCCATGGCCTGCTCGAAGCCCGCCGTGTCGAGGGTGAGGCCGTCCTTCCGGACGATGTCGGCCGTCAGGTCCACGGGGAAGCCGAAGGTGTCGTAGAGCTTGAACACCACCGCCCCGGGGATGACGGTCCCGCCGGACTTCCGGAGGGCCGCCACCTCCTCGCCCAGGATCTTCAGGCCCGAGTCGAGGGTGTCGATGAAGCGCTGCTCCTCGTTGAGGATGACCTTGCGGATGTAGGACTCCTTGGCAACCAGGTCGTCGTAGGGGTCCTTCATGAAGTTCACGATGACCGGGACGACTTCGTTGAGGAAGGGCTTGTCCAGCCCCAGGAGTTTGCCGTGCCGGGCGGCCCGCCGGAGGATGCGCCGGAGGACGTAGCCCCGGCCCTCGTTGCTGGGGAGGCACCCGTCGCCGATGAGGAAGGTCACGGCCCGGCTGTGGTCGGCAATGACGCGGAGGGATACGTCGCTGTCGGGGTTGCTGCCGTAGGGCTTGCCGCAGAGGCCCGCCACGAACTGGATGATGGGCTGGAAGAGGTCCGTGTCGTAGTTGTTCTGCTTGCCCTGGACGACCGCGGCGAGGCGCTCCAGGCCCATGCCGGTGTCGATGTTCGGGTTCGGCAGGGGGGTGAAGTTGCCGTCCTTGTCCCGGTCGAACTGGGTGAAGACATGGTTCCAGATCTCCAGGTGGCGGTCGCAGTCGCACTCGACGCTGCACTCGGGGCGGCCGCAGCCCACGGAGGGCCCCTGGTCGTAGAGGATTTCCGAGCAGGGACCGCAGGGCCCCGTCTCCCCCATCATCCAGAAATTGCTGTCCATGCCCATCCGGACGATCCGCTCCGCCGGGACCCCCATCTGCCTGTTCCAGATCTCGAAGGCCTCGTCGTCCTCCTGGTAGATGGTGATCCAGAGCTTCTCCTTCGGGAGGCCCATGACGCGGGTCAGGAAGTCCCAGCCCCAGAAGATCGACTCCTTCTTGAAGTAGTCTCCGAAGGAGAAATTCCCCAGCATCTCGAAGAAGGTGTGGTGCCGGGCCGTGTAGCCCACGTTTTCCAGGTCGTTGTGCTTGCCTCCCGCCCGGACGGACTTCTGCGAGCTGGCCGCCCGGGTGTAGCCGCGGTCCTCCAGCCCCAGGAAGCAGTTCTTGAACTGGACCATCCCCGAGTTGGTGAACAGGAGCGTCGGGTCGTCCTTGGGGATCAAGGACGAGCTGGCCACGATGGTGTGCCCGTGCTCCTCGAAATATTTCAGGAACTTCGTTCGGATTTCCGCAGCCGTCATGGAACGTCTTCCTCCTCGTTTCCAAATTTTCTCAGGGTGTCGAAAACCGCCTCCGGGGGGAATCCCAGTCCCAGGAGCCGGCGGACCCACTTCTGGCGCTCCGGCGTGCCGGCCCGGATCACCCGGTTCGCCTCCTTCCGCAGGATCCGGCGAACCGCTTCCGCCTCGGACACGTCCCTCCGGATTTCCTCCAGCGCGTCCCGGATGACGTCCCGGTCCAGTCCCCGCTGTGCGAGGCGGGCCTCGATCCGGCGGTTGCTCATGAGCCGCTCCGCCGCCCAGTTCCGCACCCAGCGCCGGGCGACGGCGGCATCGCCCAGGTACCCGAGTTCATAAAGCCTTTTGACGACGCTGTCAACGGTTGCGTCGTCGAAGGAACCCGCCTTGAGGCGCGTCCGGATTTCCCGCTCGCTCCGGTCCCGGGCGGCGAGGGACCGGAAGGCCTTCCGCAGGGCCTGGTCGTAGGACGGGTCCGAGCCGGTCATGTCCGGGGCGGCTTTTCCGTCTTTCCGGCGGGCCGGTCGCCCTTCGCCGCGGCGTCGGGGGCCTTGGCGCCGGCCTGGATCCCGAACTTCTCCCGCACGAGGTTCTCGATCTCCCGCGTGAGGACGGGGTTCTCCTTCAGCATGTTCCGGGTGTTATCCCGGCCCTGCCCGAGGCGCTCGCCCTTGTAGGAATACCAGGCGCCGCTCTTCTCGACGATGCCGCTGTCGGCGGCCAGGTCGAGGATGTCCCCCTCCCGGGAGATGCCCACGCCGAAGAGGATGTCGAACTCCGTTTCCCGGAAGGGCGGGGCGACCTTGTTCTTCACCACCTTCACCTTCGTCCGCATGCCGACGACGTCCTGGCCGTCCTTGATGGACGTGACCTTCCGGATGTCGAGCCGCTGGGAGGCGTAGAACTTCAGGGCGTTCCCGCCGGTGGTCGTCTCGGGGTTGCCGAAGAAGACGCCGATCTTCATGCGGAGCTGGTTGATGAAGATGACCGTCGTCTTGGACTTGCTGATGCTCCCCGTGAGCTTCCGCAGGGCCTGGGACATCAGGCGGGCCTGGAGGCCCATCTGGGCGTCCCCCATGTCCCCCTCCAGCTCCGCCTTGGGGACGAGGGCCGCCACCGAGTCCACGACGAGGACGTCCAGGGCGCCGCTGCGGACGAGGGTCTCGGCGATTTCCAGGGCCTGCTCCCCCGTGTCGGGCTGGGAGATGAGGAGGTTGTCGGTGTCGACGCCGATCTTCCGGGCGTAGGTGACGTCCAGGGCGTGCTCCGCGTCGATGAAGGCCGCCAGGCCGTTCTGCTTCTGGGCCTCCGCCACGATGTGGAGGGCCAGGGTGGTTTTCCCGCCCGATTCGGGGCCGAAGATCTCGACGATCCGTCCCCGGGGGACGCCGCCCACGCCGAGCGCGATGTCCAGGCTCAGGGATCCCGTGGGGATGGCCGGCACGTCCGCCAGGGGCTCGCTGCTGCCGAGGCGCATGATGGCGCCCTTCCCGAACTGGCGTTCGATTTGGCTGATGGCCAGGTCCACCGCTTTTTCCCGATTGAAGTCCGATGTCATCGTTTCCTCCCTTGTTTTTTTATTTGATCAGGCAACGTGCCGCGTTTTCGTCGTGATCTCTTGCCGGCGGGGCGTCAGGACTCTTCCCCGCGGCACTCCCTCCCGAAGGGATAGGTGGCCAGTTTCGTGTAGACGGCCCCCTGGGGCGTCAGGTCGCTCTTGATCAGGCAGAGCTCCGGGGCGACGAACCCGCCCGCCTCCCATTCCGCCGCTTCCTCCATGGACCTGGCCAGGCCGACGAGGCCCCGGGGCGTCTTGATCCGGCCCAGGGTCAGGTGGGGCCGGAACGGGCGGGCCTCCCGGGGGAACCCCTCGGCCTCCAGGGCCCGTTCGATGGACTTCTGGAGGACCGTCAGGTGGTGGACGTCCCCCTCGAGGCCCACCCAGAGAACCCGGGGCCGGCTGGAATCGGGGAAAACCCCCGTCTTCCGGACCTCCAGGTGGATGGGCGACGTCCCGGCGGCGAGGGGCTCCACCGCGGTGGAGATCCGCTCCGCGTCGCCGGGCGGGATGTCCCCGAAGAACTTCAGGGTCAGGTGCATGCCCCGGGGCCGCACCCAGGACAGGACCCCCTGGATCTTGCGTTTGAGGAGGTCCTGGAAGGCGCCGATCCGCTGGAGGACGTCTTCCGGCGGGTCGATGGCCAGGAAGGCCCGGATGTTCTTGTCGTCAGGCATCGTCCGGTTCTCCTTTCAGGTGGCGCAGGAGCACGATCAGGGCCGTCTGGGCCGTGAGGATCTTGTTGTTCCGGCGGGTCCACCGGAAGGCGTAGCGGCGGCACCGGGTTTCCCGGCCGTCCGCCAGGGCGATGAAGACCGTTCCCACGGGCTTTTCGTCCGTTCCCCCCGAGGGTCCGGCGATGCCCGTGGAGGCCAGCCCGAGATCCACCCCGGCAAGCCTCCGCACGCCCTCCGCCATCAGGCGGGCGGTTTCCTCGCTCACGGCTCCGCAGCGGCGGAGCACGTCTTCCGGGACCCCCAGGAGGTCCCGCTTGGCCTCGTTGCTGTAGGTCACCAGGCCCCGCTCGAAGTAGGCGGAGCTGCCGGGGACGTCGGTGAGGCGGTCGGCGATGAGTCCGCCCGTGCAGGACTCCGCCACGGCCAGGGTCTTTCCCCCTGCCGCCAGCAGGGCCCCCACGGCGCCTTCCAGGGTCTCGTCGTCCCGGGCGAAGATGTGCCGGGCCAGGCGCGCCTCCACGTCCCGGACCGCCGCGGCCAGCTCCGCCTCCGCCGCCTCTTCCCGGGCGTGCCGGGCCGTCAGGACGACGTGGTTCTCGGGAAAGTTCGGGTAGAAGCCGATGTCGATCCCCCGGGCCTCGAAGTCGAGGTCCGCCAGGGCCTGGTCCACCCCCGCCTCCGAGAGACCGAACATCTTGAGGGTCCGGCCCCGCACGAACGGGGCGGCGCCGGGAAAGGCCCGGGCCAGGAGGGGCAGGACGCCCTCCGGCAGGATCCGCCGGACCTCCGCGGGGACGCCGGGAATCACGGCCACGATTTTCCCCTCCATCCGGAGGGCGAACCCCGGGGCCGTCCCGGTGGGGTTCGGGATGACCTCGGCCCCGGCGGGGAAGCAGGCCTGCTTGGCGTTGTTCTCCGTCCATTTCAGGCGGTACTTCTCGAAGATGCCCCGGATGTGGGCCAGCGCCGCCTCGTCGGTGTACAGGTCCAGGCCGAAGGCCTTCGCCACGGCCTCCGTGGTGATGTCGTCCGCCGTGGGCCCGAGGCCCCCGGTGACGATCACGGCGTCGGCAAGGGACAGGGTCTGGCGCAGGGCGCCCTCGATCGCTTCCATCCGGTCGCCCACGGTCATCATGACCGGCACCCGCCAGCCCCGGGCCCGGGCGGTCCGGGCGATGAGCGCGGCGTTCGCGTCCTGGATGCGCCCCGTGGTCAGTTCGTTTCCGATGGTGAGAATGGCAATCCGCATGGTTTCCATCGTCCGGGCCCGCCGGACGGCGCTGCGCGAGAGGGGTTGGCTACAGCCCGAACGCCCGGATCAGGAGGTTCAGGAGGAGGTTTCCGTAGATTCCCGCCACCACGTCGTCCAGGACGACCCCGTAGCCGCCGGGGACCCTCCGCTGAATGAGGCCGGCGGGAAAGGGTTTGGTTATGTCCAGGAGGCGGAAGAGCAAAAACCCCGCCGCCAGGTGAGCCGGCGTGGGGGAAAGCAAGGCCATGGTCCACAGGTAGCCGACGATCTCGTCGATGACGATCTTCGGGGAGTCCTTCTTTCCGAAGATCGTCTCTGCCCGCCCGGCGATCCAGCAGGCCCCCCCGGTGCACCCGAGGAGCACCGCCAGGTAGGCCGGCGGGGGCAGGGGGGAGAGGACCAGGAACAGGGGGATGCCCAGCAGGGTTCCCGCCGTTCCCGGCGCGACCGGGACATGGCCCAGGCCGAAGCCCGTCGCCGCCGCCTTGATCAGTTTCTCAACCAGAAATCCGCCTTCAGGGGAAACAGGATGGGTCTGCACGGTGATTAGCCTTTTTCCCGGGGCCTGTCAATGATGAGTGTGAGGCGGGCTTCCCGGCCGATGGGCGGGAAGAGGACCGCGCCGTCAAGCCTTTTCCCTCACAGCCCGAGCAGGTGCGCCAGGTGGAAGGAGGCGAGCCCCGCGGCGACGGAGAGGACCAGCATGGCGGCGACGGAGGCGGAAAACCACCGCCAGCTGTCCATCTCCCGGCGGAGGACCGCCAGGGTGGCCGCGCAGGGCACGAAGAGCATCAGGACCACCAGGAAGGCCAGGGCGGAGGCCGGGGCGAGGACCTGGGGCAGGACGTTCACCAGCCCCTCGTCGCCCACGCCGTAGAGGACGCCCAGGGTGGCGATGGCGTTTTCCTTGGCCACGATGCTCGTGAGGAGGGCGACGATCATCTTCCAGTCGAAGCCCAGGGGGTGTCCCAACGGCTCCAGGATCATGCCGAACCAGGCCAGGGCGCTCTCCTCCACGGAGGACCCGGGCCAGTGAGCCAGGGCCCACACCACCACGGAGACCGCGAGGATGATCGTTCCGGCCTTCCGGATGAAGGCGGCCGTGCGGAACCAGACCACCGCGGCGATCGTCCGCGGGTTCGGCTTGTGGTAGAGGGGCAGTTCCATGATGAAGGGCATTGGTTCCCCCTTGAGGAAAAACCGGCTGGCCGCCATGCCCACGATTCCCAGGAGGAGGATGTTGACCGTCAGGACCGACCAGGATACCAGGGCGGCCCGGGGGCCGAACACGGCGGCGGCCACGAAGGTCAGGACCGCCAGCCTCGCCGTGCAGGGGACGAAGGGCGACAGGAACATGGTCAGGAGCCGCTCCTTCCGGGATTCGATGATCCGCGCCCCCATCACCGCCGGGACGTTGCAGCCGAAGCCGAGGCACAGGGGGATGAAGCTCTTCCCGTGGAGGCCGATGAGGTGCATGAACCGGTCCATGACGAAGGCCGCCCGGGCCATGTAGCCCACATCCTCCAGGACGGCCAGGAACAGGAAGAAGAGGACGAGGATCGGCACGAAGGTCAGGACGGACCCGACGCCGCCGAAGACGCCCTCCACCAGGAGGCCCGTCAGCCAGGCGGGAGCGCCGCTCATCCAGGCCTCCAGCGATTGCGCCGAGGCGGAGAAGAACGCCTCCAGGGCCTTCTGGAGGGGGAACCCCACGAGGTACGTGGCCCCGAAGATGAGCCCGAAGGCCCCCAGGAGGATGGGGATGCCGAAGAGGGGCCGGGTCAGGACGTGGTCGATGCGGTCCGTCAGGACGACCTCGCCCATGCGGAACCGGGAGATGGCCGCCCGGGTGACCTCCTCGATCCAGTCGTAGCGGCCTCCCACGACGGCGTGCAGGGCGTCCTCGTGCTGGACCAGGAGCGCCTGGATCCGGCCCCGGATGTCGGGGGGCAGTTCCTCATCCACCAGGCGGGTGATCTCCGGGTCCCCCTCCATGAGCTTGACGGCCACCCACTGGGCGTTGTAGCCGCAGGCGCTGGCCGGGAGCGACTCGGGGAAGTGCTTTCCCACCAGTTCGGCAATCTCCAGGTAGATGGAACGATGATCCTCGGAAACGCCCGGGATGATGGGCCGGTAGGGGACCTCCCCTTTCTGCAGCGCAATCACCTTGGTCACCAGTTCCCGGATGCCGCGGTTCTTCACGGCCACCATGGGGACGACGGGGATCCCGAGCGAAGCCTGGAGGGCGTTGGCGTCGACGGAGATCCCCTGGTCCTCCGCCACGTCCAGCATGTTCAGGGCGACGACGACGGGGGGACCCAGGAGCAGGACTTCCGTCAGGAGGTAGAGGCTCCGCTCCAGGCTCGCCGCGTTGACCAGCAGGACGATGACGTCAGGGTTCTCGTGGATGATGAAATCCCGGGCGACCTTCTCCTCCTCGGAGCAGGCCGTGAGGCTGTACGTGCCGGGGAGGTCCACGATCCGCATCTCCACCTCGCCGGACCGGTGGAAGCCTTCCTTCTTCTCTACCGTTTTTCCCGGCCAGTTTCCCACATGCTGGGACAGCCCGGTGAGGATGTTGAAGATGGTGGATTTCCCGATGTTGGGTTGGCCCGCCAGGGCAACGAGGAGCTGCCGGCTTTCCTCTTTCTCCGGGGGAATCTCCTCCGCGGATTCGGGAATGACCTGGACGAGGATCTTCTCCGCTTCTCCCATTCCAAGGGCGACCCGCCCGTCACCGACCTGGACGATGAAGGGCCCGCCGCCGCTGTGGCGGGATACCTTCAGCCGGGTCGACGGTGCAATCCCCATGGAGGCGAGGCGCGACACGAAGGCGTTCCCGCCGGTCAGGGCCTGGACATGCGCGGTATCGCCTTCTTTCAGCGTGGAGAGGAGAACCCCTTTTCCCTTCATGGGAGGACACCTTTTCGCGGGGTGTTCGGCCCCGGGCGGCCCGGTTCAGACGGCCGGGGCGCGCGGGTCGGCTGCTTACCCGGCAAATATATGCGAGAAAGCGAGCGGGTCAAGGTTTATTCAGCCCTCCGGCGGGACGCTTCAGGGAAATCACCAGCACCGCCGCCGCGACGAGGAAGGCCAGGTCCATCCACCACGCCGCCGTGTAGGAGCCGAAACGGTCGTAGATCATGCCGCTGACGATGGCTCCCGTGCTGCCGCCGATGCCGGCGACGAAGAAGGTCAACAGGCCGTAAGAGGCGCCGAGGACGAGGCTGCCGAAGCGGTCCGCCAGCAGATAGGGCATCAGGGGGGCGATGCACCCGTAGCCGAAGCCGAAGAGGAGGGCGTAGGCCACCAGGTGGTTCATGGTTTCGGCCAGCAGCAGGATGGCGATCCCGGCGGCCATCAGGAGGAAACCCAGGCAGGCGGCGTACTTGGCGTCGGGCAGGCGGTCCGAGAGCCAGCCGAAGAAGAAGCGCCCGCCGATGCTGGCCAGGCCGATGTACCCCGGCAGGAAGGCCGCCTTCACCAGGTCGATTCCCATCTCCACGGCGAAGGCCGTCTGGTGGACGAAGGCGGAGATCTGGGCCACCAGGGCGAAGGTGAAGCACAGGACGAGCGTCCAGAACCGCGCGTCCCGGAGGACCTCGCGCATCGGAGCGCCCGTCGCGGCGGCGGGGGCGGCCGCCTGGTCCGGGTGCGAATCCGGGGGCGCCCCGTCGGGATGGAGCCCGTAGTCCTCCGGCCGGGTCTTCCCCATCAGGGTCTGGGCCGTGACGACCCCCAGCACGAGGACGAGGACGCCGAGGATCCAGAACCCCCAGGGCCATCCCCAGTGCTTGACGGCATAGCCGACCAGCGGCGAGAGGACCATGCTGCCGACGCCGACGCCGATGGAGGCGATGCCGATGGCGATGCCGCGCTTCCGCTGGAACCACTTCCCCACGGTGGAGCTGCACACGACCGCCCCCAGGCAGGAGGTGCCGATCCCGCCCAGGAGGCCGTAGGTCAGGTAGAGGTGCCAGGGCTCCCGGACGAACCCCGTCAGGAAGAGGGCGAGAGACAGGGTCACGGCCCCGAAGGTCATGACCCACCGCGGTGCAACCCGGTCCAGGAGGCGGCCGGAGAAGATCCCGCCGAGGCCGTAGACGATCATGGTGATGGAGGGGGCCAGCGAGATGGCCGACCGGGACCAGGACAGGTCCGTGGAGACGGGCTTGACGAAGATGGTGAAGCAGTAGGTGGTCCCGTGGTTGAGCCCCATGAGGACGAAGGCACCGAAAACCACGTACCAGCCCCAGTAGATTTTCGTCTGTTCCATGCACTTTCCCTGACGCGCTTCCGGTGTCCCGCGAACCCGCCGGCTCTGCGGGGGCGCCCGCGGCGGGCGCCGCGGATCCCGAGGCGGGCGTCCGCCCGGTCCCCGGGGGCCCGCGACGGGCGATTCCCGGGCGTCCGGCGGCTTCGCCGCGGTGCCGCAACACTTAGGCGGAAAAAGGGTTCCTGTCAACCAAAGGTTGCGCGATTCCTTTACGGCGCGCCCCTTCTGTGTTAAGGCCAACGCCAGGAATGCATCGGAGGAATATGCAATCTTCCCTGTCCCGAACCCGGCGGCGCCGGGGTGGCCGCCCCGGCGGCCCCCAGCGGATGCCCCTGCGCATGAAGCCCGACGCGGACCCGCTCCTCCGGAGCGTCTTTTCCCGCATCGGCCGCCCCCCGGAGGCCCCCTTCGTCCCCGATCCCTTTCAGTTGGAAGCGCTCGAGGCTGTCCGGGAGTCCGACTGCCTCGTCACGGCGCCCACGGGCTCCGGCAAGACCTGGATCGCCGAGGAGGCCATCGAGGACGTCTTTCGCCGGGGCGGACGCGCCTGGTACGCCTCTCCCCTCA
>JBFYXW010000067.1:0-26008 GCA_041310335.1 Syntrophaceae bacterium
TGCCGACGCTCTTGATGGGGAGCAGCACCGCGAAGGACTGCCACAACTGCCGGTAGAGCCCGGCCGCCCGGATCTCCTCCAGGAAGATCACGTCGCACTTCCGCAGGATGGCGAGGTTGCGGTCCGTCACCTCGCCGATGATGCGGATGGCCAGGCCCGGCCCCGGGAAGGGCATCCGCCAGATCATCTCTTCCGGGAGTCCCAGCTCCTTCCCCAGGAGGCGGACCTCGTCCTTGAAGAGGTGCTTCAGGGGCTCCACGAGCTTCAGCTTCATCCGTTTCGGCAGTCCACCCACGTTGTGGTGGGACTTGATGACGGCGCTGGGGCCGCCGAAGACGGACCGCGACTCGATCAGGTCCGGGTAGAGGGTTCCCTGGGCGAGGAACTCGGCGCCCTTGATCTTGACCGCTTCCCGGTTGAAGACGTCGATGAAGGTCCGGCCGATGATCTTCCGTTTTCGCTCCGGGTTCTCGATCCCCTTGAGCTTGTTCAGGAATTCCCGGCCCGCCCGGATGAAGCGGAGCTTCATGCGGTAATTGCGCCGGAAAACCTCCTGGACCTTCTCGGCCTCCCCGTGGCGGAGGACGCCGTTGTCCACGAAGACGCAGGTCAACTGGTCGCCGATGGCCTGGTGGAGGAGCACCGCCGCCACCGACGAGTCTACCCCGCCGCTGAGCCCCAGGATGACCCTCTTGTCCCCCACTTCCTCCCGGATTTCCGCGATGGTGTCCCGGGCGAAGCTCTTCATCGTCCAGGATTTCTTGCAGCGGCACACGTCGAAGAGGAAGTTCCCCAGCATCCGCTTGCCTTCCGGGGTGTGGACCACCTCGGGGTGGAACTGGAGGCCGTAGAAGCGCCGCTTCGGGTCCTCTGCGGCGGCCACCCGGGTGCTGGGCGTGGCGGCGGTGACCCGGAAGCCCCTGGGGAGCCGGCCGATGGTGTCGCCGTGGCTCATCCAGCAGCGGGAATCCTGCTGGATCTCCGTGAAAATCCCTTCGGGTTTTGAGATGCGCAGTTCCGCGAAGCCGTACTCCCGCTTGCTGGCGGGGATGACCTCGCCCCCCAGGGTGTCCACCATGTACTGGAGGCCGTAACAGATCCCCAGGACGGGGATGCCTAGGCCGAAGATCCCCGGGTCCGCCTTGGGGCTCCCGGGCTCGTAGATGCTGGCGGGGCCCCCCGACAGGATGATCCCCTCGGGGTTCAGGGCCCGGATTCTCTCCAGCGGCAGGTCCGGCGGCTCGATCTGGCAGTAAACGTGGTGCTCCCGGACGCGCCGGGCGATGAGCTGGTTGTACTGGGAGCCGAAGTCGACGATGAGGATCATGGGGCCTTTCTCCTGGCGGTCATGGTTTCCACGAACCGGTCGAAGAGGTACGCCGAGTCGTGGGGCCCCGGAGCGGCCTCCGGGTGGTACTGGACGCTGAAAGCTTGCCGGTCCGCGTAGGCGAGGCCCTCGGAGGTGGCGTCGTTGAGGTTGTCGTGGGTCGCCTCCCGGTTTCCCGCCAGGGACTCGGGAACCACGATGAACCCGTGGTTCTGGGAGGTGATCTCGATGCGCCCCGTGCGCTGGTCCTTCACGGGCTGGTTGATGCCGTGGTGTCCGAACTTCAGCTTCGCTGTCCGCCCCCCCGCCGCCTGCCCGAGGATCTGGTGGCCCAGGCAGATGCCGAAGACGGGGACCTTTCCCAGGACGTGCCGGGCGGCCTCGACGATGTACGGCAGGGCCGCCGGGTCCCCGGGGCCGTTGGAGAAGAGGATCCCGTCGGGCTCCCTGGCGAGGATCTCCTCCCCCGTGGCCTGGGCGGGAACAACGACAACCTGGCAGCCCCTCGCCTCCAGGTGCCGGAGGATGTTGTATTTCACGCCGCAGTCCACGACGACCACCCGGAAGGAATTCGGGTCCGCCGGCAGGTCCGGGGGCAGTTTTGCCGGTTCTCCGTTCCGCCACAGGTAGGCCTCCCTGCAGCTCACCTCCCGCACCAGGTCCCGCCCCACAAGGCCGGGGTGGGCCTTGACCCGCGCGAGGAGGAGGGCCATGTCGGAGGTCTCCGTCGTGAGGACGCCCTTCATGGCCCCCTGCAGGCGCAGGCGCCTCGTCAGGGCCCGGGTGTCGATCCCCTCGACGCCCAGCGTCCCGTGGGCCTCGAGGAATTCCTTCAGGGACCGGTCGGCCCGCCAGTTGCTGGGCCGCTCCTGGTACTCCCGGACGAGGAAGCCCTCCAGGTGGATCCCCACGGATTCCATGTCCTCCGGGTTGATCCCCGTGTTTCCCACGAGGGGATACGTCATGGCGACGATCTGCCCCTTGTAGGACGGGTCCGTGAGGACTTCCTGGTATCCCGTCATGCCCGTGTTGAAGACGACCTCTCCCAGGACCTCGCCTCCCCCGGCAAAGGCGCGGCCCGGGAAGACGCTGCCGTCTTCCAGGACGAGCAGGGCGGATGGCTTCCGTCGCAGGAGCGACATAAAAAACACCTCAACGCTTGTTTCCGGGGACGGGTTTCCAAACCGGCCCCGGTGAAAAACCAGGAAGGCGAGAAGGCGAAGGCATAAGCGGCGGCCTTCGTGTTTCCCGCCTCTCCCCGGGGGATCCGTGACGACCTTCCCGTCGCCCGGAGTCCGCGGGCGTCCTTATCTCATCTTGCCCGCCCGCGCAACCGGAGAAAGGGACTGTCCGGGCGGGGGCAGTCCTGCCGGGAACCCCGGGGAAAGGCTGGAGCCCGTCCCCGGGGGCGCCCGGCACGTTCAGCTGATGAAGAGCATCTCCCAGAACTTCGGAAGCGGCCACAGCTCATCGTCTACGACCCCCTCGAGTTCGTCAACGCATTCCCTCAACTCGTTCATTTTGGTCTTGACTTTCTCACAGAGCATTTCCGCCTTCTTCTGCTCGTCGTGCACGGACGACGCCTTCTCGATCCCGGCTTGAATCAACCGGTTGGTGGCGTAGACCTGGTTCACCAGGGTCGCCACCTTCTTCAGCAGCTCCTGCTGGGCCGCGAGGTCGGCGGACTTGCCCAGGGCCTCCCGCGTGCGGAGGACCGTCTCCGCAAGCCGATTCTGGTAGTACGTCGCGGCAGGGATGATCTGGTTCAGGCAGAGGTTCTGCATGCATTTCGCCTCGATGCTCAAGTCCTTGATGTAGCGTTCGACCCGGATCAGGTAGCGCGACTTGAGCTCCGTGCAGGAAAGGACCTTGTATTTTTCGAACAGGGCCAGCGCCTTGGGTGTGACGAGGGCCTTCAGGGCCACCGGGGTGGTCTTGTCGTTCGGGAGCCCCCGCTTCGCCGCTTCCTTCTCCCACGCCTGGGTGTAGTTGTCGCCGTTGAAGAGGACCGGTCGGATGTCTTTGAGCTCCTCCCGGATCACCTCGAGGACGCACTGGTTGACGTTGCCGCTCTTGTCGCACCGTCCCCGGATCTTCTCCGCCAGGTAGTCGAGGCTTTCCGCGACGATGGTGTTGAGGACCGTGGCGGGGAAGGAGATGGACTGGGCGGACCCGACGGCCCGGAACTCGAACTTGTTGCCGGTGAAGGCGAAGGGGGAGGTCCGGTTCCGGTCGGTGTTGTCCTTGCTGACAATGGGCAGCGAGGAGATGCCGAGGTTGATGATCTCCTTGTCGGAGGCCTTCGTCACCTTGCCGGCCCCGATGTTCTCGAGGATCCGGGTGAGCTGGTCGCCCAGGAAGATGGAGATGATGGCCGGCGGCGCCTCGTTGGCGCCGAGGCGGTGGTCGTTGGCGTAGGAGCCCACGGCAGCCCGGAGGAGGTCGGCGTGCTTGTAGACGGCGCGGATGACGGCGACCAGGAAGACGAGGAACTGGATGTTGTCCTGCGGCGTCTGCCCGGGGTTCAGGAGGTTGTTCCCCTTGTTGTCCGACAGCGACCAGTTCAGGTGCTTGCCGGAACCGTTGATTCCCGCGAAGGGCTTTTCGTGGAGCAGGCAGGCCAGGCGGTGCTTCTTCGCCACCTGCTGCATCGTGTCCATGACGATCTGGTTGTGGTCGACGGCCAGGTTGGCCTCCTCGAAGACCGGCGCGAGCTCGAACTGGCTGGGCGCCACCTCGTTGTGCCGGGTCTTGGCGGGGACGCCCAGCTTGAAGAGCTCTTCCTCCATGTCGTGCATATACGAGGAGACGCGCTCCTTGATGCTGCCGAAGTACTGGTCCTCCAGTTCCTGTCCCTTGGGCGGCGGGGCGCCGACGACGGCCCGGCCCCCCATGACGAGGTCGGGGCGCTTGAAGAAGTAGTCCGCGTCGATGAGGAAGTACTCCTGCTCGGGGCCCAGGGTGGCGTAGACACCCCTGACGCCCTTGCTGCCCAGGATGCCCATGATGTTCAGGGCGCTTTTGCTGACCGCCCGGTTCGACCGCAGGAGGGGGGTCTTCTTGTCCAGGGCCTCCCCGGTGTAGGAGATGAAGGCCGTGGGGATGCACAGGGTCGTGGAGATGCCGTTGCGCCGGATGAAGGCGGGGGAGGACATGTCCCAGGCCGTGTAGCCACGGGCCTCGAAGGTGGCCCGGATGCCGCCGCTCGGGAAGCTCGAGGCGTCCGGCTCGCCCTGGACCAGCTGCTTGCCGGAGAAGCGCTCGATGACGGAGCTGGGCCCGGTGACGTCGATGAAGGCGTCGTGCTTCTCCGCCGTGATCCCCGTCATGGGCTGGAACCAGTGGGCGAAGTGCGTCGCCCCCTTTTCGATGGCCCACTTCGCCATGGCGTGGGCGACCGTGTTGGCCGTCTCGAGATCGAGGATGGTGTTCTCGTGGATGGCGTCAATGATCTTGTCGTAGGCGTCGCCGGGCAGCTTGTTCTTCATGACCCGGATGTTGAAGGTGTCCTCGCCGTAGTAATCCGAGACGGGGCCGGACTTCTCTTTCGTCACCACGTAACTTCTCTCCGCCGCGGTGATGGGGCATGTCTTTTTCATAACTCCTCCCTATCCTGTTTTATTGACGTTTTTTCATGATTCCATGGGGGTGTTTTCCACGAGCTCCCAGATCCCGCAGGGGCAGGCGTCGGCGCAGAATCCGCAGCCGATGCAGCTCTCCCCGTCCACGACGTACTCGTAGGCTTCCCCCTCGAGGCTCCGCCGGGAGATCGCGCTCCGGGGACAGAGGGTCTCGCAGAGACCGCAGTCGCGGCAGGCGCCGCAGGACGCGCACGCGCTGGAACAGCTCAGGAGGTCTCCTTCCGTCGGGACCCGCGGGTCGTAGTATTCCAGGTGGACCCGGGCCTGCGGGATGGCGGGCAGCTGGTCGTATGCGTCCTGCCTTCCCCGGAGTAGGTCGTCGATGGCCCGGGCGGCGATCCGCCCGGCCCCGATGGCCTCCGTCAGGAGGCCCAGCCGCACTGCGTCGCCGATGGCGAAGACCTGGGGATCGGAACTCTGGTACCGCCCGTTGACGGCGACGAACCCCCTTTCCAGGGCGATGTCCTCGGGAAGGAACCCCAGGTCCGGCGCGTCGCCGACGGCCATGATGACCGTGTCCGCCGGCAGGACCTCTCCATCCGCCAGCTCCACGCCCAGGTCGGTGACGGCCTTGGTCACCCGGGGCCAGAGGAAGCGGGCTCCCGCGGCCTCGGCGTGCTTCCGCTCCGGCCCGAAGGAGGCGGGCTCCTGGATGTCCACCAGGGTGACCTCCCGAGCCCCGAGGCGGTGGGCCTCCGCCGCGGCGTCGCAGCCCACGTTTCCGGCGCCGATGACGACCACCCGCTCGCCCACGGAGGCGACGCCCTCCTTGCTGCCCCGCAGGAAGTCGAGGGCCGCCAGGGCCCGCTCGCTCCCCGGAACGGGGATTTTCCGCCCCTTCTGGGCCCCCGGGGCGATGACCACGATGTCGTGCTTGCCCTGGAGGGCCCGGAAGGCCTCCTTCGTGAGGGGCTTCTTCAAGTGCACCGTGGGGATCTGCTCTCGGACCCGCTCGATTTCCCGGGACACCACCTCGTCGGGGATCCGGGACCGGGGGATCGTGGCGGTGATCTTGCCGCCGAGGCGCTTCTCCCGCTCGTAAATGACCGGCTCGTGGCCCATCATCCAGAGCTGCCAGGCCGCCGAAAGCCCCGCGGGGCCGCCGCCGACGACGGCGACGGTCTTGCCCGACGTGGGGGCCGGGCTCGGCGTTTTCGCCTCCAGGGAGGCCTTGCCCAGGAGGGCCACGTCGAGGGCCGGCAAGCTGGCGGCCTGCCGGGTGCAGCCCCGGATGCAGAGGTTGGGGCAGAGGTACCCGCAGACCGCGGCCGGGAAGGGGGTGTAGGCCAGCGCCAGGTCCACGGCCTCTTCCATCCGTCCCTTCCGGATCAGGGCCCACCGCTTCTGAACGGGGATTCCCGTGGGGCAGGAGGCCTGGCACGGAGGGAGATGCGTTTCATTTTCCCAGAGGGGTATGTAGCGGCGCAGATCGCCGGTGGCGACCACGTCCACGGCCGTCCGGGGGATGTCCGTCAGGTCCCCGATGAGTCCGCCGGGCCCCAACTCCCGGTCCCAGCTTTCCCGGACGAACTGCCCCACGGTCCGGACCGGTGCGGCCGCCTTTTCGTAAGGCTTGCGGGCCGCGAGGAGCCGCCACTCGGAGCGGTCCGCGACCAGCACGGGGTAGAGCTCCGTCCGGGCGATGGTCTTCAGGAAGGTGAGGAGGTTGTCGAGGAGCCACTGCCAATCCTCGTCGTCCGGATCCGTCAGCCGGGCGTCCTGCTCGCTGTAGCCCCGGTGGGGACCGCGGAAGAAGATCCGGCCGCTCACCATCCCGACGCAGGGTCGGTAGCCCAGGGTGTTCTCGATCCGGGTCGATCCGTGGCCGCAGATCACGGCGGTGCCCCCCGCCATGAACTCGGCGAAGGAGTCCCCGGCGCTGCCCAGGACCCAGAGCTCGGGAGGGGCGAAGCGGGGGTTGTGCTTCGTCATGGTCATGCCCCGGGCGCCGATGTCGCCGGCGACGTAGATCTTCCCCTGGGCCATGGCATTGCCCGCGCCGTTGGTGGCGTTGCCCCGGACGATGATGGTGGCCCCCGCGTTGAGCCAGCCCACGTCGTCGGAGGCGGGGCCGAAGACGTCGATGGTGGTGTTGGGGAAGCCCATGGACCCGACGCGCTGGCCCGAGGACCCGAGGATGCGGATCATGATCTCTTCCCCGCCGGCCTTCCAGAGGCGGCCGCCGATGCCGTGCTGGCCGTGGGCGTGGACCTCGATGCACCGGTGCCCGTTCTGGACGGCCTTCTGCAGGTTCGCCTCCAGGTCCCGGGAATCCACCCGGACGCCCTGGATCACGCCGGGGAGGACGATCGTCGGTTTGTACAGCATGGATGCCCCCTCTTCCTACAGAACGTGGTTAATCCGGAGCCGCTCGGCCGCTGCCGCGTCGGCGATGCCCAGGGCGTCGGACATGCCGATGGGGAGTGACGTCGAACGGCCCAGGGGGGCCACGATCTTTTTCAGTTCCGTGTCGAAGCTGAGAAAGGTGTCCACCACCCGCTGGGCGACCTTCTCCGGGTCCAGGCGCCGGTAGAGGCGCGGATCCTGGGAGGTGATGCCCTTGGGGCAGAGTCCGATGTTGCAGATGTTGCAGCGGTCGGTTTCGGAGCCGAGGCAGCCCGCCGCCGCCTGCATGATGTACTTGCCGATCTGCACGCCGCTGGCCCCCAGCATGATGAGGGCGGCGGCGTTGGCGGCGAGGTTTCCGTTCTTGCCGATCCCGCCGCCGGCGAACAGGGGGATCTCGTTCTGCTTCCCCACCTTCACCAGGTTCAGGTAGGCGTCCCGGATGTTGCTGGCGATGGGGTGCCCCATCGAATTCATGGAGACGTTGTAGGCCGCCCCGGTCCCGCCGTCCTCGCCGTCCATGGCCAGGCCCGCCGCGTAGGGGTTGCGGGTCAGGTTGTTGAGAACGGCCAGGGTGGTGCTGGTGGCAGAGATCTTGGGGTAGACGGGGACCCGGAATCCCCAGGCCATCGCCATGGACTGGGTCATCTTGGCCACCGACTCCTCGATGGAGTATTTCGTCTGGTGGGTCGGCGGGCTGGGGAGGCTGATCCCCGGGGGAACGCCCCGGATGGCAGCGATCAGCCGGTTCACCTTGTACCACATCAGGAGGCCCCCGTCGCCGGGCTTCGCCCCCTGGCCGTACTTGATCTCGATGGCGCAGGGATCTTCCTTCATGTCCGGCAGGGCGTGGATGATCTCGTCCCACCCGAAGTAGCCGCTGGCAATCTGGAGGATGACGTACTTCAGGAAGCGGGAGCGCAGGAGACGCGGGGGACACCCCCCCTCGCCGGTGCACATGCGGACAGGCATGCCCCGCTCCTCGTTCAGGTAGGCCACGCCCATCTGGAGGCCTTCCCACATGTTCGGCGAGAGGGCCCCGAAGGACATGCTGCCGATGATGAGGGGGTAGATCTCCCGGACGGGGGGAACCCATCCGTTGGCCTGCATGGTCCGGATCAGTTCCTCCGGGGGCAGGATCCGGCCCAGGAGGGTGCGGAGCTCGAAGTCGTGGCGTCCGGCGTCCAGGGCCGGGTCCGTGAGCATGGAGATGCGGATGAACTTGATCTCGTCCAGCAGGCTCCGGGGGTCGTTCCTCCGCCCGCCGCGCCGGCGGGGCACGCCGCCCGCGTTGTTGTGGAAGCGGAGCTTGTCGGGCTCGCCGCTCCGGACGGGCTGGATGGCCCCGTTGGGGCAGACGAGGTCGCACATGCCGCAGCCGATGCAGGCGAAGGCCGGGTCCGTTTTCTGGCGGACGCCGTGGTAGACACCGAAGACGTTCCCCGGTTTTTCCGCCAGGCCCAGGGCGACTTGGACGACCCGCTTCCGGTGAACCCCCAGCTCGATGGCCCGGACCGGGCAGACGGCGGTGCACCGGCCGCAGAGGGTGCACTTCTCCCGGCTCCAGGCGACCTGCCAGGGGAGGTCGGTCCGGCTCAGGGTGGAGGGCGTTATCGTTCCCATTGATTCCATCGAATCACCTCCTGCCGGCCCGGCGGGATCATGACCGTGTCGTATTTCATGGGCTGGACGTCGATGCTCTTGTTGCGGGCGGGGATCGCCGCGTCGAGGCCGCACACCTCCGAGGAGAAGGCGAAGAGGCCCGGGCTGCCGCCCACGATGCCGGGGCGGAGCTTCTTGCTGTCCTGGACCATGAAGACGGTCTTGTCCGGGAGGCAGCCGATGACGCAGTTGGGGCCGTCGATGATGAGGGGGCGGCAGGCCTGCTTGATCTGTTTCAATTTTGTACCGTTCGGGTGATGGCCCAGTTCCTCGTCCTTCAACGGGGTGATGATGTGCTTGTAGAGGTCGAGGCCGAGCCCCAGGTGCTTCTGTGTATAATGAAGGATGTGGGTAAAGACCTCCGAGTCGGACTGGTATCCCGTGTAACCCGGGTAATTCCGAGAGGTCAGGAACTCCCGGATGGGGACGAAGGCCGTGTTCTCCCCGTTGGTCATCGTGGCGTACCCCTGGACGAAGAAGGGGTGGCAGGCGTAAATGTTGATGGCGTAATTGGTGTTCTGCCGTCCCTGGGCCAGGATCACCCGGGCCTGGAGCTCTTCGTGGTCGAGGCCCAGGTAGGACGCCAGATCCATCGGATCGCCCACTTCCTTGATCATGATCACATCGGGCCAGAAGCTGAAGACCAGCATGGAGCCGTCCGCCTCGCCCATCTGGCGGAGGCGCAGCCGGGTCAGCATCAGGCGGTGCTCCCGCTCCTCCTGCGGCAGGGGGAGCCAGTCCGGGGGGTAGTCGTAGACGCGAATGACATAATTGTCCCGCTTGGGCGTCCCCGGCGGCGGGACCTGGGCCGGCCGGATGGAGAGCTTGTACTTGACAGTGAAGTCCAGGTCCATCAGGTATCGGTCCAGGGTCCGGACTCCCTCGTTGGAAAAGATGCCCGAGAGGATGGGAGAGCCCCGGAAGCGCTCGAAACTGCCCCCGAGGTCCGTCAGGAACAGGCCCATTCCCGAGCCGTCGTGCCCTTCCTTCATGACGTTCAGGGCATGGACGGCCGTCATGGGGGACAGGGGCTCCCGGCTGGTGATGGCGAACAAACGGCACATGACGGATCCTTTCTGATGCGATGCACCCCGCGAGGGGTCAAACGGTCCCCGCTGTACAGCGAAAATTGTGCCATGGCGCGGGAAAGCGGGCAGTCTCCGCCGACAGGGAGCCCGCTGCCGGTCGGCCCCCGCGGGGCCGGCGGGGCATGACCCAAAAATGTTCTTTCCGGTTGGCGAAAAATACAAAAATGTTGTTCGCCATGTCGGCAACCATCCCTCAGGCGGCCTCCCGGGTGCCCTTGGCCGGTCCGCCCGGGCTGCGGCCCTTCTGCCTGTATTTCCGCGGGTCGATGCCCAGCTTCTGGATTTTGTACTGGACGATCCGCTTGGTCGTCCCCAGGAGCCTCGCCGCCTGGCTCTGGTTGCCGTTCGTCTCCTTGAGGGCGTCGATGATGAGGGTCCGCTCCTGGGCCTCGATGACGGAACTGAGCCGCCCGGAATCCTTCTTCTCGCCTGCCCGGGCGTTGATCTGCAGTGAAGGAGGAAGGTGAATCATTTCTATGGAGTCCCCTTCTGTCAGCAGGATGGCCCGCTCGATGCAATTTTCCAGTTCCCGCACGTTGCCGGGCCAGGGGTGGGTCAGGAAGGCCTCGACCACCGCCGTGGAGATCCTGTGCACCGGTTTCCCGAGTTCCTTCGAATACTTCAGGACGAAATGGTCCGCCAGGAGGATGATGTCGTTGCCCCGTTCCCGGAGCGGCGGCAGGTAGATGGGGAAGACGCTCAGCCGGTAGTAGAGGTCGGATCGGAACTGGCCGCCGGCGATGCACTCCTCCAGGCGGCGGTTGGTGGCCGCGACGACCCGGGCGTTCGTGTGGACCAGCCGGGACGAGCCCAGGGGCTGGAACTGCTTTTCCTGGAGGACCCGGAGCAGCTTGGCCTGGGCGGCGGCGGACAGTTCCGAAACCTCGTCGAGGAAAATGGTCCCGTTGTTGGCCTCCTCGAAGCGGCCCCGGCGCTGACGGAGCGCCCCCGTGAAGGCCCCCTTCTCGTGGCCGAAGAGTTCGCTTTCCATCAGGGTGTCGGGAATCGCGGCGCAATTCACCTGGACCAGGGGCCCCTTGGCATGGGGGCTGTTCATGTGGATCGCCCGGGCCACCAGTTCCTTCCCGGTTCCCGTTTCACCCAGGATCAGGACCGTGGTGCCCGAGTCGGCGACATGGCTGACAAGTCCGAAGACCTCTTGCATCCCCTTGGAATGACCGATGAAATCTACGGAAGGCGACCGTCCCTGGTTGATGATCCGACGGAGCCGGCGGTTTTCCTCCTCCAGGGCCAGGATATGCACCGCCTTGGCGATGAGTTCCGCCACGGCGGTCAGCATGGAGAGTTCCCCGTCGAGGTTGACCACGGAGCCGGCCCCCTTGTCGGCCGACAGGATACCCACGACCCGGTTGTCGTACATGATGGGGACGCACAGGAAGGCCAGTTCGTTGCGGTTCAGGAAGCGCCGGGCCCCCGTCCGGTCGAGGAACGTGGCCTCCTTGCCCAGGTTGGGGATCGCCACGGGACAGCCCGTCTGGGCCACCTTGCCGGTGATCCCCTCGCCCATCCGGTAGGTGATCTCCAGGCCGTCGAGATTGAGTCCATGGGCCACTTCCAGCCACGATTCGCCGGTGTCCCGATCGAGGAGGGAGATCATGCCGCGCTCCATCCCCAGCCGGGCGTGCATCTCGCTCAGGACGCGCTCCAGCTGGTCCCTCAATTCCCAGGGTTGGGCCAGGATCTTGGCGACGGCATGGAGGGCCGCCAGTTCTTCAAAGCTGTGGGTGCTCACGAGGTTCCTCCCGGGCTGCTTCATCCCGCTTCCGCGGGTTCTTGATGCACAAAAATGAACAAAAAGCGTGCCAACGATCCACCTCTATACATTTTCGTTAACAATAGCAATGGGAGAAAAGAATTGTTTCTGGTATGAAACTTGAAACGAAGTTCCTTCGAAATCCAAAAAGGGGGCTCTGAATCCATGGTATCCTTTTCCCGGGTCTCGACCGGCATCGACGGGCTGGACGGCATTCTCAACTACCTCCAGACAGGCGACAACGTGGTCCTCCAGGTGGACGACATGGAGGACTACCGGTCCTTCGTCCTGCCCTTTGTCAAGACGGCGCTGGAGAACAACGAGCGGGTCGTCTACATGCGCTTCGCCCGCCACGCGCCGCTCCTGGAGGCCGCGGGACCGGTGACGATCTACAAGCTGAACGCGGACTCGGGGTTCGAGTCCTTCTCCACCCAGGTCCACAACATCATCCGCCAGGAGGGGCGGGACGTCTTCTACGTCTTCGACTGCCTTTCGGACCTCCTGCACGCCTGGGCCACGGACCTGATGATCGGAAATTTCTTCGTCATCACCTGCCCCTACCTTTTCGAGCTGAACACGGTGGCCTACTTCGCCATTCTCCGGAGCCGCCACTCCTTCAAGACCATCGCCCGGATCCGGGAGACCACCCAGGTCCTCCTGGACATCTACAACTACGACGGGAAGATCTGCATCCACCCCCTGAAGGCCTGGCACCGCTACTCGCCCACCATGTTCCTGCCCCACATCCAGGCGAATGGCCGGTACACCCCCATCATGAACAGCGTGGATGCCACGAACCTCTTCGCGTTCCTGGCCCACAAGGGTTCCACCGGCGCCGAGCGGAACCTGGACTACTGGGACCGCATCTTCCTGCAGGCCCGCGAACTGGCGCAGGATCCCGAGACGGTGGAGGCGAAGCCCGGCATGGTGGACCAACTCTCCCGGGTCCTCATCGGCCGGGAAAAGAGGATGCTTGCGCTGGCGAGGGATTATTTCACCCTGGAGGACCTGCTGGAGATCGAGGAGCGCCTCATCGGCACGGGGTTCATCGGGGGAAAGTCCGTGGGCATGCTCCTGGCCCGGAACATCCTCCGGGGCGACGGGGACTTCGACTGGAACGCGAAACTGGAGCGCCACGATTCCTTCTACATCGGCTCCGACGTCTTTTACTCCTACATCGTCCAGAACGGCTGGTGGAAGCTCCTGATGGCCCAGAAAACGAAGGAGGGGTATTTCGAGACCGCCGGGGAGCTCCGGAACGTGATGCTCCGGGGAGTCTTCCCCGAGGAGGTGCGGGAGCAGTTCCAGCTGATGCTCGAGTACTTCGGCCAGTCCCCCATCATCGTCCGCTCCAGCAGCCTCCTGGAGGACGCCTTCGGAAACGCCTTTGCCGGCAAGTACGAGAGTTACTTCTGCGCCAACCAGGGTACCCCGGAGCAGCGTTACGAATCCTTCGAGGAAGCGGTGCGGCGCATCTTCGCCAGCACCATGAACGTCGATGCCCTGACCTACCGGCTCCAGCGGGGCCTGGACCAGCAGGACGAGCAGATGGCCCTCCTGGTCCAGAGGGTGTCGGGATCCTACCGGAAGCATTATTTTTTCCCCGAGCTGGCCGGCGTGGGGCTTTCCCACAACACCTTCGTCTGGAAGCAGGGCCTGGACCCCAAGGCGGGCATGCTCCGGCTGGTCCTGGGGCTGGGGACGCGGGCGGTCAACCGGGTCGAGAACGACTATCCCCGGATCGTGGCCCTCGACGAACCCCTCCTGAAGGCCCATTCGGGCCTCAACGACGCCCGGCGGTTTTCCCAGCACGACGTGGACGCCCTGAACCTGGAGGAAAACCGGTTCCAGTCGCTGCCGCTGGAGCAGGTGGTCCGGGAGGGACTCGACGCCCGGCTGGACCTGGTGGCCATCCGGGACATGGAGGCGGCGGACCGGCTCCGGGCGATGGGGAGGCCGGAGACGGACATCTGGATCCTGACCTTCGACGAACTGCTTTCGAAGACGGACTTTCCCGACACCATGTCGCGGATGCTCAAGACCCTGGAGACGGTCTACGAATACCCGGTGGACATCGAGTTCACGGCCAATTTCAGCGCCGACGGGCGCCTGCAGGTCAACCTGCTCCAGTGCCGGCCCTTTCAGACGCGGGGACAATCGGCCCGGGTGGCGATCCCGGCGCGGATCCGGAAGGACCGGGTGCTCCTCCGCCAGGAGGGAAACTTCATGGGCGGGAGCGTCTCCCAGCCCCTTGCCCGCGTTATTTACATCGATCCCCAAGGCTATACAAAATTGTCCCTCTCGGAAAAGTACGACGTGGCCCGCCTCATCGGGCGGCTCAACAAGCTGGCGGAGAACCGGGAGGAAATGCCCACGGCACTCCTGGGACCGGGCCGCTGGGGAACGACGACGCCGGCCATGGGGGTTCCCGTGACCTTCTCGGAGATCAACAACATCACGGCCATTGCCGAGATCGCCTACCGGGACGGGAGCCTGATCCCCGACCTGTCTTTCGGAACCCATTTTTTCCAGGACCTCGTGGAGATGGAGATCTTCTACATGGCCATCTATCCGGAGAAGGAGAACGTCTTCTTCAACGAGGCGTGGTTCCAGTCCCTGCCGAACCGCCTGGCGGATTTGTCCCCCCGGGACGGAGCCTACGGGGAAGTGGTCCGCGTCTACGACGTGAAGGACCGACAGCTCCGGCTCCTGTCCGACGTGGTGACACAGCAGCTCATCTGCTACTCGGCGTCCTGAAGAAGGCCCCCCGGCCGCGCCCCCGCGGCTGGTCGATTCGTCCTTGGCGCGGGGGCTGTCACGGGGGTTCCCGCCGTCGCGGAAGCGTTTCCCGGGGTCGTCGTCGGTGGAGCGGACCGCCCGATTCGGGAAACGCTTCCCAATTGCTCCTCTGGGAACCCCCGGCTGCGCCCCCGCGAACGTTGCCTCGTCCCTGGCGCGGGGGCTGTCAACGGGGTTCCCGCCCCCGCAGAGATCCACTGACCCGGGGCGCGATGGGGGAAGGGGGATGATCCCCACTTGCGCAAAGAAAAAGGCCGCGGATCGCTCCGCGGCCTTTTTTCGAGAGGGGGCGTATTCGCGGCCCCCGGTCCCTTACACGACACCGTAGGCCAGCATGGCCCGGGCCACCTTGGTGAAGCCGGCGATGTTGGCGCCCGTCACGTAGTCGCCCTTCCGGCCGTAGGCCTCGGCGGTTTCCACGCAGGCTTTGTGGATGCTCTTCATGATGATGAGCAGCCGGTTGTCCACCTCTTCCCGGGTCCAGGAGAGCTTCAGGCTGTTCTGGCTCATCTCGAGCCCCGACGTGGCCACGCCGCCGGCGTTGGCCGCCTTGCCGGGTCCGTAGAGGATGTTGTTTTCCTGGAAGATTTTCACGGCGTCCGGCGTGGAGGGCATGTTCGCCCCCTCCGCCACGCAGATGCAGCCGTTCTTCACCAGGGCGGCGGCATGGGAGGCGTCCAGCTCGTTCTGGGTGGCGCAGGGCAGGGCGATGTCCACCTTGATCCCCTGGTCCCGGATCACGTCCCACACGCTGGCACCCTCGATGCAGCAGGTGTTGTACTTGTCGGCGTACTCCTTGATCCGGCCGCGCTTGACGTTCTTGAGTTCCATGACGAAGTCGCACTTGTTCTGGTCGATCCCCGCCTCGTCCAGGATGGTGGCGCTGGAATCGCAGAGGGTGATGACCTTGCCGCCCAGCTGGTTGACCTTCTCCACGGCGTACTGGGCCACGTTCCCGGCGCCGCTGATGGCGACAACCTTGCCCTTGAAGTCCAGGCCGCGGGTGGCCAGCATCTCCGCGGCGAAGTAGGTCGTGCCGTAGCCGGTGGCCTCGGGGCGGACCAGGCTGCCGCCGTACTCCAGGGCCTTGCCGGTGAGCACGCCCGTGTGCTCGTTCCGGATCTTCTTGTAGTATCCGAAGAGGTAGCCGATCTCCCGGCCGCCGACGCCGATGTCGCCGGCGGGGACGTCCGTCTCCGCCCCGATGTGGCGGAAGAGCTCCCGCATGAAAGACTGGCAGAACCGCATGACCTCGCCGTCCGACTTGCCCTTGGGCTCGAAGTCGGAGCCGCCCTTGCCGCCGCCCATGGGCAGGGTCGTCAGGGAGTTTTTGAAGATCTGCTCGAAGCCGAGGAACTTGATGATTCCCAGGTTCACCGAGGGGTGAAAGCGGAGGCCGCCCTTGAAAGGCCCGATGGCGTTGTTGAACTGGACCCGGAAGCCCCGGTTCACCCGGACGTTCCCCTTGTCGTCCACCCAGGGGACCCGGAACATCATCGTTCGCTCGGGCTCGACGATGCGCTCGTAGATGTTCGCCTTCACGAACTCCGGGTGGCGCTTCGTCGTCGGCTCCAGGGTCTCCAGGACCTCTTCCACGGCCTGGTGGAACTCGGGCTGGTCGGGGTCGACCTGCTTTACCTTCGCAAGGACATCTGAAATGACGGACATGACAATACCCCTTTCTCTGAATGGTCTTATTTTTGTTTTCCGCCCGGCGTTCCTTCCCCGGATCGCCGCGACGTTGCTTTCCTGCTGCGGGCCGTGCGGACCCGGTAGCGCTTCAGGACCTGGTCGAACGGTTCCAGGTCCCCGTATTCCATGACCGCGGACATGGCGCGGTTGTCCACGTCCAGCCCGGCCTCCTGGACGCAGGCCGCGGGATTGAGCCCCCCGACGAGGACGATGCCCACCCGGTTCATCTCCACCGGCGTCTGGCAGACGGGCTCGCTCACGTCCCCCGTGAGGAGGACGCCGTTGATCCCCGCCCGGGACAACCCGGCCAGCAACTGCTCCATGAGGGGCGAACAGGGCGCCGGGATCTCCCGGAAGTTGGCCAGGATCATTCCCTCCCCCTCGTCGATGGCGCTGCGGACCGACGTCATCTTCCCCCGGATGAAGACCTCGGACGGGTCCAGGGACGAACCGGAGTAGTAGATCAGCTCGACAAACCGGAGGGGACGGCGGTTTCGGATCTGCAGGATGCCCCCGAACTTGGAGTCCATGGGGATCCCGTTCTTCAGGAGCACGCCGTTCACGACGATGCTGCAGACCGTGGCCATCCCCACCTTTCCCTCGGGGACCAGGATCCCCCCCATGCGCTGTCCCGGCTCGGCCACGGCCACGCGGCGGCTCACCGTGTAACCCGCCTCGATGACCGGCTCCATGAGCCGGAGCGCCTCGGGAAAGGTCTCCTCCGGGAACAGCGAGATGTTCACCGGCAGGAGCCCCCGGCCGGTCGCCGCATCGAAGGTGGTCTGGAACGCCAGGATCTCGATGCGGGAAATGGCGAGCCCCACCTTGTCCCGGACCCGGGCCCGGCTGATCTCCTCGGTGCCCGTGTCGGTGATGACCCGCCCGTCCCGCTTGCCGACCAGTCGCGTCAGCCCCCGCTCGTCCATGAGCTTCAGGTGGTAGCGGACGGCCCGCTCGCTCGACGGGAGGCCCCGATCCTGCATCCGCCGGGCGATCACGCGGGAGCCCACGGGTTGGCCGATCTCCTGGAGGATCCGGAGAATCATCAGGGTCTTGCGCTCGATATCGGCAGGGCTGGTGAAGGGGGAACCCATCGGCAATCGGCCATCCTTTGCCGATGCACCTACATGGAAAGGTACGGAGTTGTCAACACAAAATTGGTCCTTTTCGATCTCTCCCCCCCTCGGGGGCGGCGGCCCGCAAGTCCGGCCGGGGGGACGACCTTCCGGCAGATCATCCCGATTGCCAAATCCGGCTTGTTCTGCTACCTTTCTCAAACCTTGCGAAGGAGGGAAAACGATGAGGAAACGGTGGTGGATGGCGGCGGTCATGGTCATCGGCTGCTTCCTCGTGGCCCAGGCGGCATACGCACAGTACGACAGCGCGGCAGCCAAGGCCACCATGAAGCAGGTAGCGGGAAACCTCCAGGAACTGCAGAAAAAAGCGGCGGCGAAAGACTACTTCGGGACGGCGGAAAAATTCATGGACATCGCGAAGACCTTCAAGGCCCTCGACAAGGTCACCCCGCCGAAGGGCGCCAAGGCCGAGTGGGACCGGATCCACGGCAACATGATCAAGGCGGCCTTCAAGGGGATCGGTGCCTGCGGGGCCGGGAACGACGCGGGGATCAAGGCGGCGGTGGACGAGCTGGTCCGGTACCGCAACGAGGGACACAAGATCTTCAAGTGAATCCGGCTTCGTGGGATGCCGGAATGCCGGAAGACCCCGCTTTCAGGGCGGGGTCTTTCTTGATGGAGGAAAAGGGATATGCTGACGGACGCCCAGCTCGAGCGGTACGCGGACGTTCTCATGTGGGGGATGAAGACCGCCCGGAAGGGAACGTTCCGGAAGGGGGACATCATCCTGCTCCAGTACGACCCGCCGGCGCTTCCCCTGGCGGAACTGCTGTACGCCCGGGTCCTGGAGCGGGGGATGCACCCCGTGCAGCGCATGGGCTTCACCTTCCGCATGGAGCGGACGTTTTACGGGAAATCCTCCGGGCGCCAGCTGACCTTCATCGCCCCGGGGGAGCGGGAACTCCTGGGGCGAGTCAATGGCCGGATCTTTCTTCGGGCCCCCGAATCGCTGACGCACCTGCAGGACATCGACCCCCTCCGGATCGGGAAGGTCCTCGTGGCCCGGAAGTCCCTCAAGGACCTGCTGGACCGGCGGGAAGAGGAGGGACACTACAGCTGGACCCTCTGCACCTTTCCCACGAAGGAGCTGGCCCTCCAGGCGAAGACGACGCCGAAGGCCTACGCGGCCCAGATCGTCCGGGCCTGCTGGCTCGACGACCCCGACCCCGTCCGGAAATGGGACTGGATCCACCGGGAGGTGGGACGCATCAAAACGTGGCTGAACAACCTTCCCGTCAAGGCCTTCCGCATCGAGTCGGCGAACATGGACCTCACGGTCACGCCGGGGGAGCGCCGGAAATGGGTCGGCGTCTCGGGGCACAACATTCCCAGTTACGAGATTTTCCTGTCCCCCGACTGGCGAGGTACCGAGGGGACCTTCTTCGCCAACCTGCCGTCTTTCCGGAGCGGCAACTACGTGGAGGGGGTCCGGCTGACCTTCCGAAAAGGAGTGGCCGTGGAAATCCGGGCCGAAACGGGCCAGGAGTTCGTCCGGAGGCAGCTGTCCATGGACCGGGGGGCCTGCCGGGTGGGCGAGTTTTCCCTCACGGACCGCCGGTTCTCCCGGATCGACCGCTTCATGGCCGACACCCTCTTCGACGAGAACCACGGAGGTGCCTGCGGGAACTGCCACATCGCCCTCGGCTCGTCCTATTCGGACACCTATACGGGGGACCCGGCGGAGCTGACGAAGGAGAAGAAGAGGGCCCTGGGACTCAACGACTCGGCCCTTCACTGGGACCTGGTGAACACGGAGGACAAGACCGTCACGGCGCTGCTGGCCGACGGGAGGCGCACCGTCGTTTACGAGAAGGGGCACTTCCGGACAGGGGCGTGAAATACGCCGGGGAAGAGGGACGCCAAGCTGCCGCAAAGCGCGGAACGCGCCGCGTCACCGGGACGGACGCGAGCGGGGGCGGATTTCGCCGGGAGCCGGTCCCCGGAAAGCCATCCCGCCGGGATGGAAGATGAGCCGGGAATAATCCGGGCCATGCCCGGGGGCATCCCCCCGTCCGGGGTGAGCCGCATGATCCCGGGGCGCCTGCGCTTTACGGGGTATCGATCGGCGTAACCCCGTCCCAGCACTTCAGGCACAGGTCCGCCCGCGGCAGGTTCAAGGCCTCGACGAAGGCGTCGGTGCTGTTGTACTTGACCGAGTCGGCGCCGATTTCCGCCGCGATCCAGGCTTCCAGTTCCCGCAATTTTTCCAGCGAATCGATGACCCCCGACCGGAAAAAATGGCGCGCCGCCAGCTCCTCGCCGGAGCGCGTGGAAATGCCGAAGTCGCAGGGGTACATCAGGGGCGGACAGGCGATCCGCACGTGGACCTCCTTCGCCCCCGCCTCCTTCAGATCCCGCACCTTGTAGAGAATCTGGGTTCCCCGGACGATGGAATCGTCGCAGAGGATGATCCTCTTTCCTTCCACGGCATACCGGAGGACGGAGAGCTTGCGCTTGGCCATTTTCTTCCGTGCGTCCTGGGTGGACTGGGTATAGCTCCGGTCGGCGTAGCGGTTGTAGAGGAAAACCTCCTGGTAGGGCAGCCCCGACCCCTGGTGGTAGCCCACGGCGTGACCGATGCCCGACATGGGGACGGGGGCCACGAGATCCGCCTCCAGGCCGCCCTCCTCCCGGTCCCGCCGGGCCAGGCTCCGCCCCAGGCTGTTCCGGGCCTCCTGGACGTACAGCCCGTCCATGACGGAATCGATGCTGGCCGTGTAGGCCCATTCGAAGGCGCAGTAAGCCTTTCGGGGGGAGGGAAGCTGCTTGAGGCTCTGGACGCCCTGGTCGTTGAGCAGGACGATCTCGCCGGGCTTCACGTCCCGGATGATTTCCATCTCGAGATTGACGATGGCCCGCGATTCGGAGCAGACGACGGTCCTCCCCTCGTCCCTTCCCAGGATGAGGGGCCGGAATCCGTACACGTCCCGGGCGGCGTAGACCCCTTCCGCAGACAGGATGACCAGGGCGTAGGCGCCGCGGACCCGCTCCGCCAGGGTGCAGAGGCCCGTCAGGATATCCGTCGATTCCATGATGATCTTGGCGATCACCTCGATGTTGTAGCTCCGGTAGAAGGAGTGCCCCTGGTCCTTCATCTCGGCGATGAGCTGCTCGGCGTTGATGACGTTGCCGCTGAAGGCCAGGGAGATGTCCCCCACCCGCGACTCCCAGCTCATGGGCTGCCGCTCCCAGAGACTCACGTGGCCGATGCCCTTGTTTCCTTTTAGGTATTCCAGGTCCTGCGGGGTGAAGGAGGTGCCTGCCTTGCCGTGGTGGGTCACCTGGTGGATCCGGCCGTCATAGGTGGCGATCCCGCAGTATTCCTGGCCGCGGTGCTGGATGAAATCCAGGCCGTTGAAGATGTCGTAGACGCAGGGCCGGGCCGAGCAGATCCCGAAGACGCCGCAATTGTCCCGAATTTCGCCGTCCATGACGGTCTTTCCTCCCTGTTTGCCGGGGGATCCCCGGCGGAGTCCCTCCGGTTACCGGATGTCGCGGTGATAGCTCTGCAGCGACCGGGCCCGCCCGTGTCCCTTCCGGAAGGCCAGGATGCCCTTGACCGCGGCGGCAGCCGCCGCGGTGGTCGTGATGTAGGGGATCCGGTACTTGATGGCCGCCTTCCGGATGTAGGAGTCGTCGTGGACGCTCATCCGCCCGCCGGGTGTGTTGACGATGAGCTGGATCTCGCCGTTCTTCACGGCGTCCACGATGTTGGGCCTTCCCTCGTGCATCTTCAGAATGGGGTCCGCCGCGATGCCGTGACGGGACAGGAAGTCGTGGGTGCCCCGCGTGGCCAGGATCCGGAAGCCCAGGTCCTGGAACGTCCGTGCCGTCTCGAGGACGCCGCCCTTGTCCTTGGCTTCCACCGTGAGCAGGACGGTGCCCGTGTCGGGGAGGACCTGCTGGGCCGCCTCCTCGGCCTTGTAGAAGGCCAGGCCGAAGGAGTCCGCCAGCCCCAGGACTTCGCCGGTGGAGCGCATCTCGGGGCCGAGGACGGGGTCCACTTCCTGGAACATGTTGAAGGGGAACACGGCCTCCTTCACGCCGAAGTGGGGGAACCGCCGCTTGGACAGGTTCAGGTCCGCCAGCTTCTTCCCCAGCATCACCTGGGTGGCCAGGCGGGCCATGGAGATGCCGCAGACCTTCGAGACGAGGGGCACCGTCCGGGAGGCCCGGGGGTTCGCCTCCAGGACGTAGACCGTGTCCCCGGCAATGGCGTACTGGATGTTCATGAGCCCCACCACGTTGAACTCCACGGCGATCTTCCGGGTGTACTCCTCGATGGTGTCCAGGTGCCGGGCGGGAATGCTGATGGGCGGGATGACGCAGGCCGAGTCGCCGGAATGGATGCCCGCCAGCTCGATGTGCTCCATGACCGCCGGGACGTAAGCGTCGGTCCCGTCGGAGATGGCGTCCGCCTCCGCCTCGATGGCGTTCTCCAGGAACTTGTCGATGAGGATCGGTCGCTCCGGCGTGACGCCCACGGCGGCGGCGACGTAGCGTCTCAGCATGTCCTCGTCGTGGACGATCTCCATGCCCCGCCCGCCCAGGACGTAGGAGGGCCGGACCATCAGGGGATAGCCGATGCGGTTCGCGACGGCCAGGGCCTCCACGATGTCGATGGCCATGCCCGACTCGGGCATGGGGATGCCCAGCTTCACCATCATCTGGCGAAACCGGTCCCGGTCCTCCGCCAGGTCGATCGTCTCCGGCGACGTCCCCAGGATCGTGACCCCTGCCTTCGCCAGCTCGCCGGCGATGTTGAGGGGCGTCTGGCCGCCGAACTGGACGATGACTCCCTCGGGCTTCTCCTTTTCATAGATGGACAGGACGTCCTCCACGGTGAGGGGCTCGAAGTAGAGCTTGTCGGAAGTGTCGTAGTCCGTCGAGACGGTTTCGGGGTTGCAGTTCACCATGATGGACTCGAAGCCCTCGTCACGGAGCGTGAAGGCCGCGTGGACACAGCAGTAATCGAACTCGATCCCCTGGCCGATGCGGTTGGGACCGCCGCCCAGGACCATCATTTTCCGCCGGTCGCTGACCTCAACCCGGTTGGGGGCATTGTACGTGGAGAAGTAATAGGCTGCGTTCTCCACCCCGCTGACGGGCACCGGTTCCCAGGCCTCGGCAAGCCCCATGGCCAGCCGCTGCCGCCGGATGTCTGCCTCCGGCACGCCCAGGATCTGGGCCAGGTAGCGGTCGGCGAAGCCGTCTTTTTTCGCCTTCGCCAGGAGATCGTCCGGCAGGGACCGGCCCTTGTGTTTCAGGATCTCCTCCTCCAGGTCCACCAGCTCCTTCATCTGGGAGAGGAACCAGGCCTTGATGAAGGTCTTCCGGGAAAGGGTTTCCACCGTCGCCCCCTTCCGCAGGGCCTCGTAGAGGATGAACTGGCGCTCGCTGGAGGGCTCCGCCAGGAGGTCCATCAATTCCTCGAGGGACTTCCGGTTGAAGTCCTTCACGAAGCCCAGCCCGTAGCGGCCCTTCTCCAGGGAGCGAATGGCCTTGAGGAAGGCTTCCTTGTAATTCTTGCCGATGCTCATGACCTCGCCGACGGCCCGCATCTGGGTGCCCAGCCTGTCGATGGAGCCGGGGAACTTCTCGAAGTCCCAGCGGGCGAACTTGACGACCACGTAATCCCCCCAAGGGGTGTACTTGTCCAGGGTCCCCTCCCGCCAGTAGGGGATCTCGTCGAGGGTCAGGCCCCCCGCGAGAAGCGAGGACACGAAGGCGATGGGGAAGCCCGTGGCCTTGGAGGCCAGGGCGGAGGAGCGGGAGGTCCGGGGGTTGATCTCGATGACCACGACCCGCCCCGTCTCGGGGTTGTGGGCGAACTGGATGTTCGTGCCGCCGATGACCTCGATGGCCTCGACGATGTCGTAGGAGTGTTTCTGGAGCCGGGCCTGCAGCTCGGGAGCGATGGTCAGCATGGGTGCCGTGCAGTAGGAATCCCCCGTGTGGACTCCCATGGCGTCCACGTTCTCGATGAAGCAGACGGTGATCATCCGGTTCTTGGCGTCCCGCACCACCTCCAGTTCCAGTTCCTCCCAACCCAGGACGGACTCCTCGATGAGGATCTGCCCCACCATGCTCGCGGAGATGCCGCGGCTGGCGACGGTCCGCAGCTCCTCCAGGTTGTAGACGAGGCCGCCTCCGGTGCCGCCCATGGTGTAGGCGGGGCGGACGACGACGGGATAGCCGAGCTGAGCGGCGATCTTCTCCGCCTCCTCCACGGTGTAGGCGGGTTCGCTCTGGGGCATGTCGATGCCCAGGCGGTTCATCGTCTCCTTGAAGGCGATCCGGTCCTCCCCCCGCTCGATGGCGTCCACCTGGACTCCGATCACCTTGACCCCGTATTTCTCGAGGATGCCCCGGCGGGCCAGCTCGGAGGTCAGGTTGAGGCCCGTCTGGCCGCCCAGGTTGGGCAGGATCGCGTCGGGCCGCTCGTTCTCGATGATCTCGATCATGGATTCGGCGTTGAGCGGCTCGATGTACGTCACGTCGGCCGTGCCCGGGTCGGTCATGATGGTGGCGGGGTTGGAGTTGACCAGGATGATCTCGTACCCCAGTTTCCGGAGGGCCTTGCACGCCTGGGTGCCGGAATAGTCGAACTCGCAGGCCTGGCCGATGACGATGGGCCCGGAGCCGATGATCATGACCTTGTGGATGTCGCTTCGCTTCGGCATGTGTCCTCTGTCTTTCCGCCGCGCCGGGTGCGGGACGGCTTGCTGTTGGGATGGTCCGTCGACGATAACATACAGATTTCCGAGAGGATTGCTGTGGAGATCGGTCAACCGGTTGGCGATATATAGGGGAGAGGGCCCCGGTTGTCAAGGTCCAAATAACCCTTTGATAGCAGGGATGTTTTTCCTCTGTTGACAGGAGCCGGGCACCGGCGGTGCACCCCGGGCGCACTTCGGGGCTGGAGACGAACAAGGAGGACTACAGGATTCCCGCCAGGCGAAGACCCGTCAGGAGGGTGACAAGGGCGGTGGTGATGGCCAGGCGGCCGGTCCAGCGGTGGGTGGTCCGGAGCTGGGCGGCCCGGGCGCGGATCCGGAAAGCCAGGAGGCCGAGGACGGGAGCCGCCCAGGACAGGACGGCTGCGGCGGCGCCCAGCCACGTGTGGGGCGCCTGGAGATGAACCCCCGTGGATTCCTCCACCAGGAGATACGCGGCGACCGCACCGGGGAACAGCACGACGGCCCCGGACGCTCCGAGGGCCCGGTGCGCCTTGAGCCACCAGCGCTTCCGCTTCAGGAAGCGGGAGACGGCCCCGGCCGCGGCCATCAGGCCGAGGCCCGTGCCCATGAGCAGGCCATGGATCCAGAGCGGGTTCATGGCGGGAGCATTTCTCCGGCTTGCCTATTTCGCCGGGACGGTGAATTTCGCGGTCTTCGAGCCCCAGAGGTTGCAGGTCGCCTTCACTTCCAGGACGTCGCCGGGCGCCGCCTGGACCTTGTAGCTGTACGAGAAGGCCGGGGCATCCGGCTGGCTCTTGTAGTCCTGGGCGACGAGAAGCGCGCCCCCCTTCCGGATCTCCACCCGCTTGATGTAGTGGGACGTCGGGATGGGGGAGGAGTGGGTGATGGTGACCTGGAGCGTCTGGGTCGCCGCATCGTAGTTGAACTTCAGATCGCTCGGCCCATGGGCCTGAGCCATCCCGGCCGGCAGAATCCAGGCCATGGCCACGATCAGCCAGAAGGCCGCGGGGAGCAGGGCTGCCGCGGTATTGCGTACGTTTTTCCGCATGGTGTCTGTCCTTTCTTCCCTGGGGCGAATCCGCCGCACCGGCGTCAAAGCTTGATCTCCATGTTCTGGTGCAGGGCGAAGCAATCCAGCTTGCGCCCTTCCCGCCGGGTGATCCGGCGGCAATCCTCCACGATGGACTCCACCTGGTCGTCGGCCCGCTCCTGGTTGTGGTGGAAGAGCCCCAGCCTCTTGACGCCGGCCTCCATGGCCAGCCGGAGGGCGTCCGTGTAGACCGAGTGCCCCCAGGTCCGGGTGCGCAGGTAGTCCGTCTCCGTGTACTCGGCATCGTGAATCAGGAGGTCCGCCCCTCGGGCGAAATCGAGGTAGTCGGCGTAATCCATCCCACCCGGGTGCTTGTACATCAGCTCGTTGTCCGTCAGGAAAACGAAGGTCTTGCCGTCCTCCACGAACTTGAATCCCTCTCCCTGGTTGGGGTGGCTGATGGGGATCGGCGTGATGGTCAGCGAGTTGAGCCGGAATTCCTCCACGCAGGCCGCATGATAGTCGATGTCGGCCCGGATGTCCGTGAAATTCACGGGAAAGTGGGGAGGCTCCATGACCCGGGAAATGATCTCCTTGAGGGAGGACTGGGCATAGGAGCAGCCGTACATGGCGATGGACGTTTTCTTGAAGTAGATGGGCTTGAAGAAGGGGAAGCCCATGAGGTGGTCCCAGTGGGCGTGGGTGAAGATCATGGTGAAGCGGCTGATCCCCTCGGACATGAGCTGGTTGCCGAGCCTGCGGATTCCGGAGCCCGCGTCGACGATGATCAGGTCGTTGTTCCGCGTCCGGAT
>JBFYXW010000068.1:0-3270 GCA_041310335.1 Syntrophaceae bacterium
GGAGCAGGTCCCAAGGGTTTGGCTGTTCGCCAATTAAAGCGGTACGTGAGCTGGGTTCAGAACGTCGCGAGACAGTTCGGTCCCTATCTGCCACGGGCGTTGGATGGTTGAGAGGAGCTGCCTTTAGTACGAGAGGACCGAGGTGGACGTACCTCTGGTGTACCGGTTATCCTGCCAAGGGTAAGCGCCGGGTAGCCAAGTACGGAAGGGATAACCGCTGAAAGCATCTAAGTGGGAAGCCCACCTCAAGATAAACCATCCCTGAGGGTTCGACCCTCCTTAAGGCACCAGGGAGAATACCTGGTCGATAGGCTGCAGGTGTACGTACAGTAATGTATTCAGCCGAGCAGTACTAATCAGCCGTGAGGCTTGACCATATTATCGTCGACTCTATTCTTGGCGCGGGACGCCGATGCGGCTTCCCCGGTCCGACTCTTCTCTCTCGTTCCCCGAAAACCGCCGCCTAGCGGCGGTCGATACGGAAGATTCCCGCTTCGCGGTGATTCTTCCTACGGCCTTCCTGAGGCCGCCCTGATTATGGTTTTTATGCCTGGTGATCATTGTGGAGGGGCCACACCCGTTCCCATTCCGAACACGGAAGTTAAGCCCTCCAACGCCGATGGTACTGCCTTCGCGGTGGGAGAGTAGGTCGTCGCCAGGCTTTTTTTATTTCCGTGGACAGTGGTCGGTGGACAGTGGTCGGTGGACGGAAGTGCCGGCCGACCGCGGGCGCCTCCTACGCCTCGGCGTGGACAGCAGACGCACGCTGATGCCACTTCCGACCACTGTCCACTGTTCACCGTCCACTGTTTACTGACCCGGGAGCTGCTTCATGACCGCGAATCTAACTCCGCATCCAGACGAAACCTCATCCCTCCTGCGCCCCGCCCTCATGCTGGCCGGGATCTACGTCGCAGCCCAGATGCTCGCGGACATAGCGAGTCTCAAGATCGCGGTCGTGGCCGGACTGGCGGTGGACGCGGGCACCTTCGTGTATCCGATCACCTTCACCGTCCGGGACCTGATCCACAAGCGCCTGGGCAAATCCGCGGCGCGGACCACGATCGTCCTGGCCGCGGGCATAAACCTCGTCATGGCGGGATTCCTGTGGCTGGTCAGCGTCCTGCCCGCGGATGCCGCCTGGGCGGCCTGGGAAGGCGCGAACGTCACGGCGAACGACGCCTTCTCCCGGGTGCTGGCCCCGGCCTGGACCATAGTCCTGGCGAGCATCGCCGCGGAGGTAGTCAGCGAACTGATCGATACCGAGGTCTACCACCTGTGGACGGCGCGGGTCACCGCGCGTTTCCAGTGGAGCCGCGTCCTGGTATCCAACGCCGCCAGCGTCCCGGTGGACAGCCTCATCTTCTCCTGGCTGGCCTTCGGCTGGGGCCTCGGCCTGCCCGCCGCCCAGGTCTGGGAGATCTTCTGGTTCAACGTGGCCGTGAAGGGCGCCGTGACCCTGGCCTCCCTCCCCGGGATCTATCTGGTTCGCGAACGGGGTGCCGACTAAGTCGGTCACTTGTTGGACAGCACGTTCGGCAACGAGGCCCTGCGGGCTTCATCGACGTCAAGCCGGATGCCGGGATGCGAGGACGGGTGGCAATCTTGACGGACGGCACCCGCGAAGCGTACAATTCTTATCTATTCTTGACCGTATCCGGGACTACCGCCTTTCGGCGGAAGGTCCGGCCGGACCCGCGCGGAAAATCCAGCGTCGGAAACCCGGCTTACGATGGGCGGGTGCCCCGAAGTTCCGGGACCCTCCCCCCAACCGGCTTCGCCCGCCGCCCTCTGCGCCGTGGACGGCGGGCAGGCTACGTGACCGCGCGTGGAAGAGACTGCGCAGCGGGAAGGAGCGATCTTGGACATATTGAAGAAGTGCCGCGAGTTCGACGAGCACAAGAAGGTCATGGCCCTGGGCCTGTACCCCTTCTTCCAGCCCCTGCAGGGGACCGAGGGGACCGAGGTGACCATGGCGGGCCGCAAGGTCATCATGCTCGGCTCGAACAATTACCTGGGGCTCACCTTCCATCCGAAGGTAAAGGCCGCGGCCCAGAAGGCCATCGACACCTTCGGCACGAGCTGCACGGGCAGCCGGCTGATCAACGGCACCCTCTGCATCCACGAGGAGCTGGAAAAGCGCCTTGCCGCCTTCATGAAGCGGGAAGCCGCCCTTGTCTTCTCCACGGGCATGCAGACCAACCTGGGCACAATCTCCTGCCTTGTCGGCCGAAGCGACATCGTGATCACCGACAAGGACGACCACGCCTCCATCGTGGACGCCTGCCGCCTGGGCTACGGCGAGATCAAGCGCTTCGTGCACGGCGACCTGGACCAGCTGGAGCGGATTCTCCAGAAGATCCCCGAGGAGAACGGCGTCCTGGTGGTGGTGGACGGAGTCTTCTCCATGGGCGGCGACATCGTGGACCTGCCCAGGCTCGGGCCCCTCTGCAAGAAATACGGCGCCCGGCTGTACGTGGACGACGCCCACTCCATCGGCGTGCTCGGCGGAGGCCGGGGAACAGCCGCCCACTTCAACCAGCTTGGGGACGTGGACCTTACCATGGGCACCTTCTCCAAGAGCTTCGCTTCCCTGGGCGGATTCGTGGTGGGCGATGAGGCCATCATCGACTACGTGAAGCACATGGCCCGGTCCTTCATCTTCTCCGCCTCCCTGCCCGCCCCGAACGTCATGGCCGCCATGGCTGCCCTGGACATCATGGAGAGCGAGCCGGAGCACGTGGAACACCTCTGGGAAAACGCCCGGTACATGATGAAGAGCTACCGGGAACTGGGCTTCAACATCGGCGCCACCCAGACCCCGATCATCCCGCTGATCATCGGGGACGACATGAAGTGCTTCGCCTTCTGGAAGGAAGCCTACGAGGGCGGAGTCTACGCCAACCCCGTCATCGCCCCCGCGGTGCCCCAGGGGATGGCCCTCCTCCGCACCAGCTACATGGCCACCCATACCCGGGACCAGCTGGACCGGGCTTTGGGCATCTTCGAGAAGGCCGGGAAAAAGATCGGGGTGATCTAGGGAGATGTCCCGGGTGGAGCCCGGGGTCCCGCGGCCGGGGTGTCCGATACGTCGCTTGCGTATCGGACACCCCTTGCGGTTTCTCAGGTTCTCGAATGAAGGGACAGCTCCTACCATTTTCTGAAAAGTTTCGGAATTTTGCCCGAGATCCGGCGTGCTAGGACGAAGGCCGCGCCGAAGGGGCAGAAAGACGCGCACAGGGTCTGCAAGGAGAGCGCGAACGAGAGGGC
>JBFYXW010000070.1:0-2608 GCA_041310335.1 Syntrophaceae bacterium
TCCACCCACCCCTCGCAGCGGCTGTTCAGGGCTTCCCGCATCTGCCGGAGATAGAGGCTCCACGAGATCAGGGGATCGATGGCCGGATAGCGCCGCTGGTCGGAGCGGGAACGGGACAGCCCGTGGAAGGCCCCCACCACCTTGAGGGTATTCTGCGTGACCGGCTCTTCGAAGTTCCCGCCCGCGGGAGAGACGCTGCCGATCAGGGTCAGGGAGCCGGTTCCTCCGTCGTGCAGCCTGACCAGCCCGGCCCGCTCATACACGGCGGCGATCCGGCTCTCCAGGTAGGCGGGAAAGGCCTCCTCCCCCGGGATCTCCTCGAGGCGCGCCGAAGTCTCGCGGAGCGCCTGGGCCCAGCGGGAGGTGCTGTCCGCAAGCAGCAGGACCTTGAGCCCCAGCGATCGGTAATACTCGCCGATGGTGATCCCCGTATAGATCGACGCCTCGCGGGCCGCCACCGGCATGGAGGAGGTGTTGCAGATGATCACCGTCCGGTTCATCAGGGATTCGCCCGTCTTCGGGTCCTCCAGCTCCGGAAATTCCCGGATGGTCTCGACGACCTCGCCGGCCCGCTCACCGCAGGCGACGATGATCACCACGTCCGCCTCGGCATAGCGGGAGATGATCTGCTGGAGAACGGTCTTGCCGGCGCCGAAAGGACCGGGGATGCAGGCCGTCCCCCCCTCGGCGAGCGGAAAGAAGATGTCGATCAGCCGGCACTGGGTGAGAAGCTGCCGGTTGGGCAGCAGCCGCTCCGCGTAGGCCCGGACCGGCATCTTCACCGGCCACTCCTGCTTCAGGGTGACCTGTTCCTCCATCCCCTGGAGGAAGGAATAATCCGCCGTGTTCTTCAGCAGGGCGATCGGATCGCTCACCCGGTAAAGGCCCTTTGGCTTGATTTCCACGACCTCCCAGGTCCCCTGGAGCCGGAGCGGCACGGTGATGTGGTGTTGGAAGATACCTTCGGGGACGCTGCCCAGGTACTGGCCCGCCCGGACGACCGCCCCTTTGACGACGCAGGGGGTGAACTCCCACGTCCGCTCCTCGTCCAGCGACCGGAGGTACTGGCCGCGCTTGAGGAAGAAATCCTGTTCGTTCTCCAGTTCACACAGCGGGTTCTGGAGACCGTCGTAGATCCTTCCCAGGATCCCCGGCCCCAGGGTGGCCGAAAGCAGCTCCCCGGAAAAATTCACCTCGTCTCCCACCTCCATCCCGACCGTGCTCTCGAAGACCTGCATGTCGATCTGCCGGCCGCGGATCCGGATCACCTCCGACTTGAGGGGAACGCCCATGCAGTGGACATAAGCCACCTCGTTCTGGAGGACTTCATGGCCCTGTTCCGCCTCGCAAGTGGCCAGAGGACCGTTCACCGAGACGATGCGTCCCTTGGAATGACCATCCACGTTCAACCTCCGCCGTATAGAAATCGGTTCATGTCGTAGGGCTCCTGCATGCGTTCCCAGCGCCCGTAGATCCTCGCGCGGGCGAGGAAAGCCAGAAGGGCGTCCAGGGAAAAGGGGCCGATCCCCTGACACTGGGAGATGCGCTTCAGGCGCTCGCCGTCAAGACGGCGCTCCGCCTCCAGCGGGTTCTTCAACCCCTCAAGCTGGGCGATCAACTCCGCCAGATCGGCGCTCCGGGTCAGGGGTAGGACGAAATGCCCTTCCGCGCCCCCCCCTCTTTCCCGCAGACGCAAGGCCGACAGCCGGTTCCTCAGCGCGATCTCCCAGGGAATGTAATCCAGGAGAAAGCGACAGCCGCCCCTCTCCGCCTCGGCCAGCAGCTCCCGGTAACAGAGCTCCCAGAGCCGATCATGGACGTGCGGACGGCGGACCCCCTTTTCTTTCTCCTCCATGAATTCCCGGATGAAAAAGGGCAGATTCCGCCTCTCCTCCATTTCCTCCCGGCTCAGGTTTCCCCCCGCCGTAAAAATTTCCCGCCCCTGATCGAATTGTTCCCAGTTGGCCGTATCGATCACCCAGAGGTGGGCCGTCAGCAGGGCCTCATCGGCGGGGTGGATGTTCCGCCGGACGATTCCGGAGAGCGCAGAAAAGGGAAGGGGCATCTTTTCGCCCAGGGTCCCGGGCAAAGGCGGCAGCAGGCAGGAGAGGAAGTAATAATCCGCCATCGCTCCTCATGACTCCAAGCGGGAGAAAAAATGCTTCCGGAAACGGGGGGAACAGAATTCGGAAAAAACCTGAACGAGACCGTTGCTGAAATTGATGTGGCTTCCCGACCCCTCGAGGCCGATCTTGAACCCGAAGGAGATCTTGTCGGTGAAGCGCACGTTGAGCGGCTGGGCTGCCTTCGTCCGCAGCTTTTTGAGAAACCACTCGTCGAGATCCGCCTTCTTCGCCTCGGGAAGAAGGATCTCGATCCGGTGTTCCTGACCGCTGAACTTGCTGTAACCGCCGATCAGTTCCAGGATCATCTGTTCCAAAAACGCCTGGTCGCTGAGAACCGGTTTGAGGACATCCTCCACCACCGGATCCACGACGGCCTTCTCCAGCCGCTCTTCGACCATGATCAGGAAGTTGCGCGCCGCCGTATCGAGATCGACGGCCATCTGCCGGCGGAGGTTTTCGGCCTCCCGCTGCGCCATCTCGCG
>JBFYXW010000071.1:0-18805 GCA_041310335.1 Syntrophaceae bacterium
ATCCTCGGGATGAATGAGGCTGTTGGACTGCCTTCCCCTCAGCTCTTCCGGTTCGTAGCCGGCAATGCCGGCGGCCGTCCTGTTCAGGAACAGGAATACGCCATCCTGGACGACATAGACGCCGGCAAACGACTGTTCGACGAAGTTCTTGTAGCGCTCCTCGCTTTCCTTCAGGGCCGTTTCTGCCTTGATTCGATCCGTGATGTCGCGGGCCAGCGCCTGGAAGCCGACGGCCCGGCCTTCTTCCACGATCAATTGGGTGTTCTGACCAAACCACAAGTCGTGTCCATCTTTTGCGAGAACGGGATATTCCATGTAAGTGTTCTGAAGCCCCTTGACGAATTGACGACCGTAGAACCTTACGGCTTCGCCTCGCCTGTCGGGACGAATGAAGTCTGAAAAATGCTTACCGATGACCTCCTCTTCCCTGTATCCCGTGATTCGGAGCGCTGCCGGGTTGACATAGAGAAAATGCCCTGTGTTGTCCGTCCCAAAAACGATATCGTTTGCCTTGTCCACAAAGGTCCGATACCGCTCCTCGCTTTCCTGCAGGGCATCTTCTGCCCGTTTCCGTTCAGTTACATCTAGAATAATGGAAAGGATTGAACTTAACTTACCGTTTTCATTATAAATAGCCGAATTGTACCATTCACAGTAGATGACCGAGCCGTCCTTGCGATAGTTGCGGTTGATGCAGAGATTCTTGGGGCGAATGCCGGAAAGCATGTCTTTCGATACGTTGATGACCACGCGCACATCGTCTTCGTAAACCCACTGGAAATCACCGATGGTCTTGCCGATGATTTCATCGCCGCTCCAGCCGAATACCTTCTCCGCCTCGCCGGACCACCGGATAACACGGAAGGCCGGATCGAACTCCACGATGGCGACGGGTGAGTTTTCAAAATGCGCGTCGAGACGCTGCTTGGCCTCGCGCAGAGATTCTTCCGTCCGCTTCCGGTCGGTGATGTCCCTGATCACACTGATGAATGCCCGTGGCTCACCGGTTGCCGCCCGAACGACCGAGGAGTTTATCTCGACGTCGATGCACCTTCCGTCGCGGACACGCACCTGGTACTCGCTCTTCTGGGATGAACCGGTCGTCAGCGTGTGGCCGAAATTGGCAACAGCATGCGTCCTGCCTTCATCCATGAGCAGATCAAAGACAGTTTCGACCGCGCTCAGGAACTCCTCAACGGTTGATACTCCGTACGTCACGGCCGTTTGCATGTTGGCGGCCAGGATCTTGCCGTTCAGGTCGTACAGGATGATGGGGTCCGGGGATGTCTCGATGAGGGTTCTATATAACTCTTCGCTTTCCTTGATGCTTTCTCCAGGCTCTTTCATGCCGGCAACAGACTTCTCCAGTTCCGAAAGCCTCCGGCGCACAGCTTCCAGTTCTCTTATCCGTTGCTCTTTTGTCTTTCGCTTATCGTTCATACAGAAAGCCTTTTCATGACCGTTCTTGAAACATCCTGCGATCGGTCTAACTCGTTCCGAATGGCCAGTCCCACTTTCTCCAGCGCGAATGGCTTCTTGACGCACACACCGGCTTCCGGCTGCCGGGCTGCCCGGAGGCGATCCGTTTCAGAAAGCATCCCTGCTTGCGCTTGCTTGATTCGGCTTCAAGCAGCCTGATTTTCTGCACCCGTTCGTCGTCGGTGGGTTTTCCGGTCATGGGAATATGACCTCCCTTCGTCAGAAGAGGTTGCCATATCATTTCCATCATTTCCACAATTAAGGATGAATGGAAGGGTCTGTAAGGAAAACAACAAATTAGAAAGAAGTGATCCCCTGCGTCCGTCCTGCGACACCGCCGGGGAGGGGGGGATGCAGGAGGGGAGGGGAGGGGAGGCGAGGCGAGAGGGGTGCCTTGCATCCGGACTCGACAAGGGGTTGGGCAGGGGCGTCCAGACAGAAGAACCGGCTATTTGATCGCCAGCAACCGGGAACGCAGGTTCACCTTTTCCCGGGAAAGGCCCAGCTTCTTCCGGAGACTGATCCGGTGCGAGTCCACCGTGATTGCGCTGATCCCAAGGATATCAGCGATTTCCTTCGTCTTCTTGCCTTCCCGGATCATGTTGGCCACCTCGATCTCCCGGGGAGTGAGGTCGCGATAGGAGGATGACAGGGTGAAGACGAAGGGGGATGAGATGTCCATCAGGTTCGCCTTCAGAAGATCCAGATAGTGGAGGCCCTTGGTGGTCAGGCCGCAGGAGCGCAGCTCCTTCAGGATGGGCAGGACCAGTTCGTTGACGTTCATCTGCAGCCTTTCCTCGACGATCTTCTGGTCCTCCAGGCGCCGGTCCAGGAGGACGCGCAGGGCCGTGTTGGCATCGTTGAGCTCCGCCGTCCTTTGCTGAATGGCGGCTTCGAGGCCGTCAAGGGCGTTCTTGAGCGATTCCTCTGCCAGCTTGCGGGTGGTGACATCCCGGGAGCTCAAAACCAGCCCGGTCTTTTTGCCGTCTGCATCCCGGAGAAGGTCGGCGGTTGTTTCGAGCCAGACATAACAGCCGTCCGCATGCTTCACCCTGTATTCGACCTTCCCGTGCGTCTGGTCGCTGGCCAGGCTCTCCACCAGGGCATGCATTGTCCTTTCCCTGTCTTCGGGGTGGATAACGTCAAAACTGGACCTGCCGGTGCGGTCTTCCGCCTTGTAGCCAAGACCCTTCTCGTGGGAGGGGCTCACATACAGATTGGTGCCCTTCAGATCGATGACCCGGATCATGTCGGACATGTTGTCCGTGATCAGGCGGAGTTTTTCCTCGCTTTCTCTCAGCGCCTCTTCCGCCTCTTTGCGCCGGGAGATATCGTGCATGGTTCCGGAAATCAGAACCGGCGATCCATCTTTCCGACGCCTGGTTATCCGCCCGCGGCCGTGAACCCATTTCCATCCCCCCTCCGCCGTGCGCAGGCGATGCTCGGATTCAAATACCGGGGAACGGCCCTCCAGATGTTCCTTCATGTTCTCCTGGAGGTGCTGGACGTCGTCCGGGTGGGTCATCCCGTCCCAAGCGAACTTCTCCCGGGGGACGTCTTCCTTGTGGTAACCGAGAATCTGCGCCGCCCTATCATCGATGGTGCCGGTCATGGTCGCGAGATCCAGATCCCACAGGCCCATGTCCGCGCCCTGAAGGGCCATCTTCAGCTTCTCTTCACTTTCCCGCAGTTCCGCCATCAACTGCGTCGCCGTTTCTTCCGGGCGTTTCCGTTCCGCCATCTGCGGTCGCGGTTCCTTCAACTCGTTTCGCTGTTGTCTTTTTGTCCTGTTCTCGTCCTTCATGACGGGAGCTCTCCTTGTCCGGACGGTCCCACGATGGTGACCGTGTCTTCGGGGGTTCCTGAATACGGGAGTCGCGGAGATCGGGTCAGGGCCCTGACCGTTTGCAGGGACGGAAAGCGAACGCCAACAGAAAAGAGGGTCTGCGGAACGGGGCAGCCCCTCTTTCTCGAGCCGGATCTCAGGACGGGCCTGTTGCGGCCGTCACTTTCCCTGGAAGATCTGTCTCAGTCCCACCTCCGTCCACTCCACCCGGCCCGGCACCTTCACCCAGACCTTCCGGTCCGCCGGAGCGGCAACGACCTGGATGATGGTCCCGCCGTGGGTCGCCCCGCCGTCCTTGATGTCCACGTCCATGATCTTTTTCATCATCACCTCCGGCGTGATGGCTCCCTTGTACCGGGCGGCCAGCTTCAGCAGGTTCCCCTTGCGGATCTGGTTTGCGCCGGGATCCTTTTGAGGGTTGAGGGGTGTGATGTTCCAGTCGGGGTGCGAGTACTCGTTCGCCGCCGCCACGATCCCCTCCGCATCCTGGTCCCGCCGCTTCGTGTCCCACAGCGAGCACTCGTATGAATAGCCGCGGGTCGGGTCGGCCACGGTGATGATGGAGCTGATGTCCACCAGCGTGGACCGCATGGCCCGGTCCAGCTCGGCGAGGTTGCGGTATTCCTGGAGGTACGCAAACAGCGTCGTGAAGATGGAGACCCGGTCCAGGGAGAACCCCATGTCGTTCCCGGCGTTCAGCTCGATAAACAGGCCCTCGGCGTTCATTCCCGTGGCGTTGTAGATCACGCCGGGATAATTGATGAGCGCCGCGGGGATGCTCCCGTCGTTGGGCTTGAAGACGGCCACGACCGGTCGCCGGGCGAAGGCCAGGTAGGCCGGATCGTCGTCGTCGTTCCGTCCGAAGACGACGGGGCCCCCGGTGTAGGGGCCCCAGACGGCGATGCCGGAGCACTTCCCGTAGGACAGCCGGTTGATCTTCGGGAACCACTCGAGGGCGTTGACGAGGAGGACCTGGTCCAGCCCGAGGCCGGAGGTCTCCGCCATCCCGTGGAGGATCTCCCGGTAGCGCCGGGGATAGCGGTCGCAGACGGCCCGGGCGATGGTGTTCAGCTCTTCCAGGGGCATCCTCCGCTTCTTGTCCGGGTTGTTCAGGAAGACCTCGCCGATGGTGGCATGCATCGCCTGCAGGTCCTCCTTCACGAGGGCCCCGTACTGCCGCCCCATCTGCCGGTAACTCCCGGTCAGCTCCAGGACCCGGACCTCCCCGGCCCGGTAGAGCTTTCCCCCCTCGAATTCCGCCGTCGCCGTGAGTTCCCCGGCCTGGACCACGGCTGTCTCCGGGGGAGACTTCGGGGTCGTCGTCACGGTGTCCGTCGTCGCCGTGGTCGCGCATCCGGCGATCAGCAAAACGATCAGGATGGCGGCCAGTCCTCTGCTGCTGCGCATGATCTCCATGGTTTTTCTCACGGCTTGACACCCCTCTCGTAGAATCCCTTTTCGAAGGTGATGACGGTCATCAGCTCGCTGTTCACGTCGATCGAGACCACCACGGGGCGGCCGCTCTTTCCCGGCGGCAACGGTCACGACGGGTACCGGGTTCACGGGCTGCCCGAACGACCTCGACAGCGGCAGGGCGGGGCGGGTCATTCGCGGGAGCGGATTTCCCGGTATTTCTTCTTTGCCGCTTCCCGCGCCTTGCGCCACTCCTCCTGGGCCGATCGCTGGGCCAGCCTGAACATATCCTTGGCCTCCCGGAGCGAATCCTGGCCGGCCTGCCGGACTTCCCGGGCCTTCTCGCCGGAGGCGTCCCGGACGGCCTTCCTGTCCTCGTTCGCCTGCCGGACGGCCACGCGGTAATCCTCCCTGGCCTTCCGGATCGCCTCGTCGAAGGTCTGCTTCGCCTTCCTCAGTTCATCCTGAAAAGCCTTTTTCGCCGCCGCGATGTCTCCCTGCGGGGCCGCCGGATCCGCCGTCGAGGCGGCCTTAAGGGGGGCGGCGGCGAAGAGGATCAGCGCCAGCGCGGCAACAACCAGCGCGCCCCCGGCAAAGGCCCCCTTCCGGAGATGGAAAAAACGGATACCCGGGATGTGCATGCGATCACCTCCTTCTTCACAACTGTTCATTCGAGCCTCAGGGACGTCTTGGCCACGTAAAACGCCTCCGCCGCAAAGGCCCGGTAGTCCTTTTCCGACGTGTGCAAATGAATCACATAGAGAATGTCTGATTTCCCCGCCGCCGGGGCACTCGAATCGTCTTTGACCTTGAATCCGGTGATGCGGGACCAGTAGGTCTTGTCCCCGGGGATACTGTACGTGAGCAGGATGTCCTTCAGCGTCGTCCGGGAAAGCTTGTATTCCCTGGTTTTCAGCACCTTGTACCGGTGACCCTTCAACAGGTGCTCCGTGACCCTGTCGACCGCCTGCACGTCCGACCACTCCGCCGGAACGCGCGCCGCCGTCACGTAGATGCCGGCCAGAATCGGGCTTTTCGGATCATTCGGGTTCCGGAAGCGGTGGAAGGCGCCGATCTCCACGGGGACGCCGTTCTCAGGCAGTCCGGCCGGCTCTTTGATGCGGATCACCTTCCAGTCCTTGGGAAAAACCATCTCGAACCGGAATAGCGGGTTCTTCCTCTCCCGGAAGTTGTGCTTCACATACCGTTTGGCGATGTCCTCCTGTTTCAGGTCCGAAAAATCGAAGGGAATCGGTTGGCCCTTCTCCGCCGCCTCCACGCCGGCCACGGTAAGAGCAAAAAGCAGGATCACGACGAATACCGGGCATTTTTTCATGTCGGCTCCTTTCCCGTCAGGATGAAACCACGATCACGTTCCGGAGATTGTCCGGATCGTACTTGATATGGATCACGTCACCCGGGCGCGGGACGGCGACGCGGGAGACGAGGGTATTCGTCTCCACCTGAAACGTGCTGCCATACCGGGGCTTGACCCTCAGGGTCAGGGCAACCACGGGATCCCTGTTCATGGTCGAACCGGTGTCCCGGATCGCCAGAACCTCCGCGCTGGCTGTTTCTCCATGGGTCAGCAGACGCTCCTGTGCGGGATCACGCTTCAGGAGGGAGCGGGCGTTCAGGTAAAACACGAGCAGGGACACCAGGATGACACCGAGCACAATCAGGACGTGGGGCAGCGGTGGTTTGCCCAGGGGCACGAAGCTCATGACGAGGACGGCTCCGATCATGAGGGCGATCAGGATCAGGAACGGCATCAGGAAACGGAACATGGGCCCTCCGTGCGAGGATCCGTGGCAAGGCTCCCGATCAACATGGCACTCTTTTACCGCGTTTCCCGGACACATGCAATCGTGGTCTGGCGGTGCGGCGAAGCGGCTTCGGGTGACCGCCGGCCCCGCTTCACGGCAGGCTTCCCTTGGGCTTCCTTGCCGAGGTCCTTCGGGAACTTCGCGGTCTGGCCGGGGCCACGGCCCGGGTCCCAGCGGTAGGCCCCCTCGATGCGGCTGCCGATGATCCGCCTGTATCCGGCGACGTGGAGGGGGACCACCCGGTGGGCCATCCAGACGGCCGCCGCGGCACCTCCTTCCGGGTGCTTTCAGGCATCCACGATCGTCAGGTCCAGGGGGGTTTTGCAGAGCGGCTCTCCGCCGTCCTTTGTGACCAGGACCGGGTACTCCAGCCTCATGCCGCACACGCCGGGGACGGTCATGGCCAGGAAGGCCACCTCGACGACGTTCTCCTCGAGAACGACGTCGCGGAATTCATCATTGTTGACGATGGCCGGATACCATTCATGGCCGAACACGCCCAGCCCGTGACCGAAAGAGGGGATTGTGTATGGGGCATAACCCAGTTCCGTCACCAGGTCCATCACCGCCTTGCAGACGTCGCCGACCCGGTTCCCCGCCTTGAAATTGCGGACGATCGTTTCCGCCGTCTTGAGATAGGCGTCGGCCAGCTTCCGCTGCTCCGCCGACGGCTTCCCCAGGATGAAATTGTGGGCCAGGTCCGAGGGGTACAGCTGATAAAGCGGGTGCAGGTCCACGATGATGTTTTCACCTTGCTGCACGATTTTCTGGGTGGGCTGGGTCGTCCCGTTCATGGCGTAGGTTGCCCGGTATCCGGAGGCGACCTCGGACGATCCGGTGATCGCCCAGTGGTATTCGCTGCCCAGGCGGCGCAGCTCCATTTCTCCGATGCCGGCGATTTCCGTTTCCGTCATGCCGACCTCCAGCGCCTCCCCGACACGCTTGATCCCGGCGTCCGCCATGGCGGCAGCCTGGCGCATCAGCTTGATTTCGCCCGGCTCCTTGACATAGGAGGCCCGGTCCACGACGGAGAGCGCGTTGACGAAGGTCGCCTCCGGCAGCGCATTCTTGAGAAATTCGTATTCCGTGGCGAACAGGTATCCCGTGTTCCCGCGGGGGGAATGGCCGAGCTCCACGCCGATCCTTCCCTTCTCCGCGCCGTTCTGCCTCACGAAATGGACGACCAGGTCCATCAGGTCCATGCCGGGCAGGGGGGCATAGGACGAGATGTTGGAGAGCCAGGACTCGTTCTTCAGCCGCTCGCCGTCCAGCAGCATGGAAATCAGGCCCACATAGCCGTCTCTGGACACGATCACGGCGCTTCTCCAGGGGACGAAGGCGCCGGCCACATAGCTCAGGCTCACCGTTCGCGTGCCCACGAACAGGTCGAGCGCGGATGTCTTCATCTCGTCCTGTATTTTCTGAATGCGCTTGGCGTAGTCCATGTACGTATTCATATCGCCTCCACGATGTTGATATTTGGCACGAGCTGGCCTTCATCGGGAGAAAGGGTAGGATGGTTGCCGTTGTAAGTCAAGGTGACCTTGATTCCCCATTCCCGGCGGTGGATGACGGTCGATTTCGAAGAGGCTGATGCCAGGGATCCCAAGGACGGCCGTCTTGCGGGTGGTCGTGGAATTTCAGCAGCAACAGGGTCACCCTGGTTGGGTGCGGGAGTCACGTCCCCCAAAGCGAAAAGAAAAAAGGCTCAGCCGTGAATGGCTGAGCCCTTTATTTGTCTCTGGAGCCGATGAGGAGATTCGAACTCCTGACCTGGCGATTACGAATCGCCTGCTCTACCAGCTGAGCTACATCGGCCTTGTGCGTTCCCGTCGGCTGAAAACAGAGGACCGTGTTTACCCCAAGGATCGAGGCTTGTCAAGCCTTTCCCTTGACATTCGGGGCCGCTCCGGTATACTCGCCGCATCTTTCCCGGAGGGAGGGCCATGAAGGATAAACTAAGGAAGCTCCTCGTCATTTCCCCCCTGACCATCACCATCGCGATCACCTTCCTCATGGTCGCCCTCTTTTTCGCGAACCCGCCCTTTCTGCACTTCATGGAGCTGAAGGCGCTGGACCTGCGCATGGTCTCCCGGGGCAAGGTCGCGCCCTCCGGGGCGGTCGTCATCGCCACGGTGGACGAGAAGAGCCTCAGCGAGCTGGGCCGCTGGCCCTGGCCGCGGACGACCATCGCCCGCCTGGTGGACAAGCTGAAAAAGGACGGCGCCAAGGCGGTGGGCTTCGATATCGTCTTTGCCGAGCCGGACAGCAATTCGAGCCTCCAGGCCTTGAAGGCCCTCGAGAAGGAGTTGAAGGGATCGGCAAACCCGGCGGTGCTGAAGGCCCTGGAGCGCAAGCGGTCCCTCGCCGACACGGACGCGGCCCTGGCGCGGTCCATCGCCAAGGCGGAGAACGTCTCCCTGGGATACTTCTTCCACCTGTCCAAGAGGGACGTGGCCCACCTGACAGAGAAGGAGATCGAGGAGAGGACCTCCCTGATCAGCGGCTCCCGGTACCAGATGGTGCAAGCGAAGACCGGGACGAAGCCCGACGAGGGCGCCTTCGTCCACGCCTACACGGCGGAGCCGAACCTCCCGGCCATCTCCGAGGCCGGCGCGAACGGCGGTTATTTCAACGCCTTCCCCGACGCCGACGGCGTCATCCGCTGGGCGCCCCTGGTGATCCGGATCGGGGACGACTTCTACACCCCCCTGTCGCTGGCCCTGCTGCAGCAGTATTTCGACTGGGAACCCATGGTCCTGCAACTCGCCGACTTCGGCGTCGAGGGGATACGGGCGGGAGAGATTCGGGTTCCCACCGACGAGACGGGAAGGGTCCTGATCAATTATCTCGGCCCCGGGAAGACCTTTCCCCACTACTCGATTTCCGACATCATCAAGGGGCGGCTGGATCCGGACACCTTCAAGGACAAGATCGTCATCGTCGGCGCCACGGCCATCGGCATCTACGACCTCCGGGTCACCCCCTTCAGCTCCGTCTACCCGGGGGTGGAAATCCACGCCACGGTCATCGACAACATCCTCCGGAAGAACTTTCTCCAGCAGACCGCCTGGACGTCCTTCGTCGATTTCCTGACCATCATCGGCCTCGGGTTCCTCATCGGCCTCGTCCTGCCCCGGTTCGACGCCGTCCGCGGGATCCTCTTCAGCGGCGCCGTCCTGGCGGGCTTCGTCGTCGTGAACACGATCCTCTTCACCCGCCTCAACCTGTGGTTCAACCTGATCTACCCGGCACTGGCGGTCCTGGCCGTGTACAGCGGGGTCACCGTCTACCGCTACATCACGGAGGAGCGGGAAAAGCAGAAGATCCGCGGGGCCTTCCAGTACTACCTGACCGGATCGGTCATCAACGAGATGCTGAAGGACCCCACGAAGCTCAAGCTCGGCGGGGACAAGAAGAACCTGACGGTCCTGTTCTCCGACATCCGCGGCTTCACCACCATCTCGGAGAAGCTCTCGCCGGAGGAGCTGGTCCATCTCCTCAACGAATACCTCACCTCCATGACGGACCTGGTGTTCAAGTACGACGGCCTCCTGGACAAGTACATGGGCGACGCCATCATGGCCGTCTGGGGCGCCCCGCTGGACCAGCCGGACCACGCCAGGCGGGCCTGCCGGACCGCCCTGGAGATGCTGACGGAACTCCGGAAGCTCCAGAAGAAATGGGAGGCCGAGGGCCGCCCGCCCATGGACATCGGCGTCGGCATCAACACGGGCGACATGGTCGTCGGCAACATGGGCTCCCAGATGCGCTTCGACTACACCGTCATGGGCGACAGTGTGAACCTGGGCTCCCGCCTGGAGGGGATCAACAAGGAGTACGGCACCAACATCGTCGTCAGCGAGTTCACCTACACGGCCGTCCAGGACGACTTCTTCTGCCGGGAACTGGACTCCGTCCGGGTGAAGGGGAAGCATCTCCCCGTGAAGATCTACGAACTCCTGGGGGAACGCAGGGAAGCCGCCCGGTTCGAGCCGTGGCTCAAGGTCTTCGAGGAGGGACTGGCGCGCTACAAGGAAGGACGCTGGGACGAGGCCATTGCCAGCTTCGAGAAGGTCCTGGAGGTCAAGCCCGGCGACCCGCCGGCGGTACTCTACATCTCCCGCTGCCGCGCCCTCAAGGAAAACCCGCCCGAAGGCGAGTGGGACGGCGTCTTCACCATGACGAGAAAGTAGAAAAGCAGGCGCGGCGGGAGAGTCCCGGCCCGCGTCGCCGGATCCCCATTTCCCCTTGCCGGGCCGCGGCCCGGCTTTTTTCCAACGAGCCGGGACGGTTCCGGCGCCGCCCGAAACCGGCGCAGGGCGTTTCCCGCGAGGCGCGGAACGACGCGAACATCATGGAAGAAATGAAATACCGCAGTTGGGTCGAGGTCGACCTCGACGCCTTCTCCTGGAACTGGGAGGAGTTGAAGCGCCTGGTGGCCCCGGGCGTGCGGGTCATGCAGGTGGTCAAGGCGGACGCGTACGGCCACGGGGCCCTGGAGCTCTCCAGCGTGGCCCTCCGGAACGGCGCCTGGGCCCTGGGGGTGGCCAATGCCGACGAGGGTGTCCAGCTCCGCGCCAGCGGCATCGACGCGCCCGTCGTCATCCTCAGCCCCTCCCCGGACTCGGAGATCGGCCAGATCGTCAAGTACGGCCTCACGCCGTCGGTGTCCGAGGCGTCCTTCGCCCGGGAACTGCAGAGGGCGGCCCGGAAGGCCGGCGCCCGGGTCCCCGTTCACATCGAGGTGGACACGGGGATGGGCCGGGGCGGGACGATCCACTACGAGGCCTACGACCTGGTGGCGAAGGTCCTAGACATGCCGAACCTGGACCTGGAGGGGATCTTCACCCACCTGTCCTCCAGCGAGGTCCTGTCGGACTACAACGACCGGCAGTGGACCCACTTCCGGGACCTCCTGGCAAAACTGGAGGAAAACCGGGTCCGGATCCCCCTCACGCACATGTCCAACAGCGGGGCCGTCCTGAACTTCCCCGAGTACAACCTGGACGTGGTCCGGCCGGGCATCATGACCTACGGCATCTACCCGGGGCCGGACACGAAAGGCCGGGCCGACCTGTCCCCCGTCATGAGCTTCAAGACGCGGATCGTCCTCCTCAAGGAGTTCCCCGAGGGGTACAGCATCGGCTACAACCGCACGTACATCACCTACCGGCCCACCCGGATCGCCACGATCCCCGTGGGGTACGGCGACGGGTACGGAATCATGCTGTCGAACGCCGGCGAGGTGCTCGTCCGCGGGATGCGGGCGCCCATCGTCGGCCGCATCTCCATGGACATGTGCACCGTCGACGTGAGCCGCATCCCCGGCTGCGGAATCGGCGACGAGGTGGTCCTCCTGGGCCGCCAGGGGGACCAGTCCATCACCGCCAACGAGATCGCCGAGCGGACAAAGTCGATCAGTTACGACGTCCTGTGCGCCCTGGGCAAGCGGGCCCCCCGGGTCTTCGTCCAGAAGGGAAAGGCCGACGCGGTGGAGCCGCGCCTGCGCCGCATCTACATCCCCGGGGAGGAACAGTCCGTCGCCCGCATCGACGGCATCATCCGCCACTGCTTCCAGGCCCGGGCCCGCAACGAGGAAATGGGGGACGCCATCTACTCGGAGATGTTCGAGACCCTCTTCGGGAAGGAGGACCGGCAGCTGGAGCTCCGGGACCGCTTCCGCTACGACATCGAGGTCTCCGAGGCGCCGGCGGAGAACGGAAAGCGCAAACGGGGCGAGTTCTTCCGGGTCCTCACCCGGGTGGAGTACACGAAGGCCCTCCGGGAGCCTGTCTTCATGATCGGCTGCGCCATGACGAACGAGCAGCTGGAGGCCCTCTTCGAGGAGAAGCGCTGCGAGTACCGGTGGCTCCTGAACCTGGGGGACGAGCCGGTGACGGAGCGGGACTTCCGCGTCGAGCGGGTCACGATCGACGGAGACGACGTTCCCATCCTCCGGGCGGAGAACACGGCGCGGGGGTACGAGGTCTGGTGCGGCTCCGACTTCCTGAAGAAGAAGCTCAACCGGCCCGTCCGCTTCGCCTTCGAGATCGTCACGAAGAAATCGAAGGACAACAACCTGTTTTCCGTGTACGTCGTCTACCCCACGCGGGGGCTGGAGATCTCCTTCAACTACGAGAAGGCGAACCTGAAGCGCGTCCGGGAAGTGAGCTACTTCGCCGGGAAGCACCCGTACCCGCGGGTCGCCCGGGAGCGCGGGAAGTCCGTCACGCTGTCCATTGCCGACGACGAGTGGATCTTCCCCCACAGCGGCGTCACCTTCATCTGGGATTCCTGAAAGAAAGGGCCGGCCCCGACGGGGCGGCGGAACCGAACAACCCATGGAGAAACGGAAAATCGGCATCATCATGGGGGGCCTGTCCTCGGAGCGGGAGGTCTCCCTCAACAGCGGGCGGAACGTCCACGACAACCTGGACCCCGAGTTCTACGAAGGGGTTCCCCTGTTCATGGACGGCCGCGGCCGCCTGTGGATCCTGCCCTGGCAGCTCATCCCGCAGAACACCACCGTCGACATCTCCGAGCACCTGGAAGAGAAGGCCCGTCCCGTTGCCTACGAGGACCTGCGGAAGGAAATCGACTTCGCCTTCATCTCCCTCCACGGAAAGTACGGCGACGACGGCTGCATCCAGGGCCTCCTGGAGCTGCTCCGGATCCCCTACACGGGGCCCGGCGTCCTGGCTTCTGCCCTGGGCATGGACAAGCACATCCAGCAGCAGATCCTCCGGGAGGCGGGCCTGGACGTGCCCCGCAGCATCCTGATCCGCCGGGCCGAGTGGGAGTCGGACCGGGAGGAAGTCCACCGGCGCATCCGGGAGACCGTGTCCTGGCCCTGCGTGACGAAGCCCACCCGGGAGGGTTCCAGCATCGGCGTTTCCCTCGTCCGGGACGAGGCTTCCCTCGAGGCCGGCATGGCCGAGGCCCTGAAGTGGGACAACGCGGTCCTGGCGGAGGAGTTCCTCACGGGGACCGAATTCTCCTCCATCGTCCTGGAGGAGGAGGGCGCCGCGGCGCCCCTGGGGCTGACGGAGATCCACCCCCAGAGCGACTTCTACACCTACGACGACAAGTACATGCCCGGCCGGTGCCGCAAGTTCACGCCCCCCAAGACCATCCCCCCGGAGGTCCAGGAGCGGATCCGGGCAGAGGTGATCCGGGCCTTCCAAGCCCTGGGCTTCCGCTCCTACGGCCGGATCGACGGCTTCTACACGACCGACGGCCGGGTCCTCATCACGGACCCCAATTCCTCCTCCGGCATGGCCCCCTCGTCCTTCTTCTTCGAGCAGGCCGCCTGCGCCGGCATGCTTCCTTCCATGGTCATCGCGCGGCTCATCGAGAACGCCCGGGCCATCCACCGGGACAAGCGGGGCCCCCTGTGAGGGGGGGAGGACGGAGGGCGCTCACGTGACCGTGCCGGGCAACCTCGCCGCCATGACGACCCGGATCTTCCTGGACGTCCGGCCCCGGGTCCACCATCACCTGGGGGTCTGGACCGCCCGGGCGGAGTCCATTCCGGACCCGGAACTGCGCCGGCAGGCCCTGGCGAGCATCCGGGCCAAGGCGTTTCACTGCGAGGGCGGCGGCATCTATGCCCTCCTGGCGGAAGAGCACTTCGAAGAGGCCGTCCGCTTCATCGTGGCCTACCAGACCATCAGCGATTACCTCGACAACCTTTGCGACCGCAGCACCTCCCAGGATCCGGAGGACTTTCGGGCCCTCCACGAATCCATGCCCCAGGCCCTTACGCCGGGGGCCCCGGGGACCGACTTCTACCGTCTCCGGCGGGAGCGGAACGACGGGGGGTACCTGGCGGACCTGGTTCGGACCTGCCAGGAGGTCCTCCGGAAGGTGCCGTCCTACGGGGTCATTGCGCCGCGGCTGATCCGGCTGGCAAGCCTTTACGGCGATCTCCAGGTCCACAAGCACGTCCGCCCGGAGGAGCGCCTGCCGCGCCTGACGGCCTGGTTCGAGAAACACCGCAACGGGGTTCCGGACCTGCGCTGGTACGAGTTCGCCGCGGCGACGGGGTCGACCCTGGGGATCTTCTGCCTCGTTTCCTCGGCCTTCGGGGAGGGGTTCCCGGACGGGCGGGCCGGCCGGGTCGAGAAGGCCCTCTTCCCCTGGGTCCAGGCCCTCCACATCCTCCTGGACTACCTGGTGGACCAGGAGGAGGACCGCCAGGGGGGCGACCTGAACTTCTGCACCTATTACCCCGACGGGAAAGACCTGCAGGACCGGCTGTCCTGGCTGTTCCTCCGGGCGGAGGGGGAGGTCCGCAGCCTGCCCGACGCGCCGTTCCACCGGATGATCATCCGGGGACTCCTGGGGCTGTACCTGGCGGACCGGAAGGTGGGGCGCCAGGCGGGCGTGCGGAGAATGGTGCGGAAACTGCTCGGCATGGGGGGGCCGGCGGCGGTCTTCTTCTTCCTCCACTGCTGGGCCTACCGCCGTTTCCGGGAGCATTGAGGGAGGCCGGGCCGCCGTGATCCGCTACGCTGTGAAAAGGCTCCTCTTCATGGTCCCGCTCCTGCTGGGGATCACCGTCATCTGCTTCGCGGTGATGCACCTGGCCCCGGGATCGCCGACGGACCTGGAGACCCAGATGAACCCCCGGGCCTCCGCGGAGGCGAAGGCACGGCTCATGGCCCTCTACGACCTGGACAAGCCGCTCCCCGTCCAGTACGGACTGTGGCTCAAGAAAATCGTTGTCCTGGACCTGGGGACGTCCTTCTCCCAGGACCGCCGCCCGGTGGCGCAGAAGATCCTGGAGCGCCTGCCCATCACGATTGCCCTGAACCTGCTTTCCATGGGTCTCATCCTGGTCGTGGCCATCCCGCTGGGGGTCCTCTCGGCGGTCCGCCAGGACTCCTGGTTCGACCGCCTCGCCGGGGTCTTCGTCTTCGTGGGCTTCGCCGTCCCCACCTTCTGGCTGGCGCTCCTCCTCATGATCCTCTTCGGGGTGGAACTGGGATGGCTCCCCATCTCGGGGATCCGCTCCCTCAATTACGAATACCTGCCCCCCGGCGCCGCCCTCTGGGACCTCCTCTTGCACCTGGTCCTGCCGGTGGGCCTCTCGGCCTTCGGGGGGCTGGCGGGGCTCTCCCGGTACATGCGCTCCAACATGCTGGAGGTGATCCGCCAGGACTACATCCTGACGGCCCGGGCCAAGGGACTCCGGGAACGGACGGTGATTTACAAGCACGCCCTCCGGAACGCGCTCCTGCCGGTCATCACGATCCTGGGGCTCTCGGTGCCGGGCCTCATCGGGGGGAGCGTCATCTTCGAGACGATCTTCGCCATTCCCGGCATGGGGCAGCTCTTCTACATGTCCGTCATGGCGCGGGACTACCCGGTGGTGATGGGGATCCTCCTCATCGGCGCGGTCCTGACCCTCCTGGGGAACCTCCTGGCGGACGTGTCCTACGCCCTGGCGGATCCCCGGATCCGGGTCTCGTAGGGGGCGGGCATGGCGGGCGACTTCCGGCGGCGATTCGGGAAAAACAGGCTGGCCGTGGCGGGTCTCGCGGTGGTGGTGCTCCTCTTCGCCGTGTCCTTCCTGGCCCCCTGGATCTCGCCCCACGATGCGGGGGCCATCGACCTCCAGCAGATCCTCCAGCCCCCGTCGGCGAAGCACCCCTTCGGCACGGACCCCCTGGGCCGGGACGTTTTGAGCCGGATGATCTGGGGGGCTGGGATCTCCCTGAAGGTGGGGTTCGTGGCCACGGGGATCGCCATCCTCATCGGCACCCTCCTGGGGGCCCTGGCAGGGTACTACGGGCGCTGGGTCGACGCGCTGATCATGCGCTTCGTGGACATCATGCTGTGCTTTCCCACGTTTTTCCTGATCCTGGCGGTCATCGCCTTTCTGGAGCCGTCGATCTGGAACATCATGATCATCATCGGGGCCACCGGCTGGATGGGAATCACGCGGCTCGTCCGGGCGGACTTCATTTCGCTCAAGGAACGGGACTTCGTTCAGGCGGCCCGGGCCATCGGGGCCTCGGACCTCCGGATCATCTTCCGCCACCTCCTGCCCAACGCCATGGCCTCCATCCTCGTGGCGGCCACCCTGGGCGTGGCGGGGGCGATCCTGACGGAGTCGGCGCTCAGCTTCCTGGGGATCGGCGTCCAGCCGCCCACGCCGAGCTGGGGCAACATGCTCACCGCCGGGAAGGACAACATCGACATCGCCTGGTGGCTGTCCCTCTACCCGGGGCTGGCCATCCTGGTGACGGTCCTGGGGTACAACCTCCTGGGGGAAGGGATCCGGGACGCCCTGGATCCGCGGCTCCGGCGCTGAGCCGTCGTTCAGGAACAGGGAAGCGGCTGATGCGGCAAGGCATGAAAAAAGGCCGGCCGGGTTTGAACCCGGGCCGGCCTTCGTCGTTTTGCTTGATTCCGGTTCCGTTCCCGAATGGAGCGGGGATGGCCCGGACCGGGGCAGGTCAGGGCATTTCCCAGTCGCTGTCGGGGGACGCAAAGTCCTTCAACTGGTCCCGTCTTTTCTTGTGCTGGAGCTTCTTGAGGGCCTTCGCCTCGATCTGGCGAATCCGCTCCCGGGTGACGCCCATCATCTCGCCGACTTCCTCGAGGGTGAAGGGCCCGTAGTTGCAGGCGACCCAGGTGCAGTTCAGGAAGTTCTCGTTCGAGAGGCGCCATTCGCAGGTCACTTCGATGCAGGGCTCCGAGATCAGGTGCCCTTTCTTTTTGCATCGATACAGGTTTTTCACGGGAGGGTCTCCTTGGTGGAAAGATGGCCTAACCTAAGCAGAAGGAGGTGTTTTGTCAACCGGGAAAGGTGCTTTTCCGGTCCATTGCGTTTTGATAAGTTCCCATCATCCAGGCAGATAACATTGCCGACCGAAAGGCGATTCGAAAGGATAACAAAGCCGGCCGCATGGGCGCCCATCGACCGTCGCCATCCGGTTTCGCCGTGAAGAAACATCATCGTGAAAAAACTTGATAAGGGATGGTTATCCTGCCAGAAGAAAACCAGGAGTGATTCCAATTCGATCAGGAATCATTCCGGGTTTCGCCTGGTCTGAGTCAACAAGCCCATAAACCTGTTGAAAAAAAACCGAAAGGAGGAGCCATGATGAGTGAAAACAGCAAGTCCCCGGCAACGGGCCGTGGGCGCAAACACATGGCCGGCAGAGGTACGACGAACCGCGACTGGTGGCCGAACCAGTTGAACCTCAGGATTCTTCATCAGCAGGACAAGAAGAGCAACCCCATGGGCGAGTCGTTCAACTACGAGCAGGAGTTCAAGAAACTCGACCTGGCGGCCGTCAAGAAGGACCTCTATGCGCTGATGACCGACTCGCAGGACTGGTGGCCGGCCGACTGGGGTCACTACGGGGGGCTCTTCATCCGGATGGCCTGGCACAGCGCAGGCACCTACCGCATGGGTGACGGCCGCGGGGGCGCAGGGACCGGTAATCAGCGCCTGGCGCCCCTCAACAGCTGGCCCGACAACGTGAACCTCGACAAGGCGCGCCGCCTGCTCTGGCCGATCAAGCAGAAATACGGCAAAAAAGTCTCCTGGGCCGACCTGATGATCCTCGCCGGCAACTGCGCCCTGGAGTCGATGGGATTCAAGACCTTTGGCTTTGCCGGCGGGCGCGTCGATGTCTGGGAGCCGGAGGAGGACATCTACTGGGGTGCAGAGGACAAATGGCTGGGCGACAACCGCTACTCCGGCGACCGGGATCTCGAGAACCCGCTTGCCGCCGTGCAGATGGGCCTGATCTACGTGAACCCCGAAGGGCCGAACGGCAACCCCGATCCGGTCGCCTCCGGCCGTGACGTCCGGGAGACCTTCGCGCGCATGGCGATGAACGACGAAGAGACGGTCGCATTGGTCGCCGGTGGGCACACCTTCGGCAAATGCCATGGCGCCGGCCCCGCGTCCCATGTGGGGCCTGAGCCCGAAGGCGCCCCCATCGAGGAGCAGGGTCTCGGCTGGAAGAGCAGCTTCGGCAGCGGCAAAGGCGGCGATACGATCAGCAGCGGTCTCGAGGGCGCCTGGAAGCCGAACCCGACCCAATGGGACATGGGCTATCTGAAGGTGCTGTTCAAATATGAGTGGGAACTTCTCAAAAGTCCGGCGGGGGCCTATATCTGGCTGGCTAAAAATGTGGAAGAAGAGGATATGGTTGCCGATGCCCATGATCCGTCCAAGAAGCACCGGCCGATGATGACCACGGCGGACCTGTCTCTT
>JBFYXW010000072.1:0-2826 GCA_041310335.1 Syntrophaceae bacterium
GAGGATCTTGTGCTGGCTGTTTGACGATGAACACATTTTCCCTATAAGCCCGCATCCAGCAACCGTTGCGCAAGGGATTTTGGCATGTCCGCCATCGGCAGGTGGGAAGAGGGGAGTTCGATGTACGTCCATCCCTTTGGGGCGGCGGCGATCTTTTCCTTGGCGACGTGCGTCACGGTTGCGAACTCGCTTTGCGTGCAGAGCATGTAGGTCTTGGGCAGCGGCTCGATTTTCCGTGGGTCGTAGTGAAGCTTCTCCACGTAGGGAGCGTCCCGTTCCAACCCGGTGAACGACAGGGGGTCGCAGCCGCTGGACTTGATGATGTCGAACAGGGACTGGCCCGGATCAGGAAACGCGGCATCAACATAAACCAGGCGCCTGATTCGATCCGCCATTCGGTCCGCGACGCCCGTGATGACCATCCCGCCGTAGCTGTGGCCTGCCAATATAATATCCATAAGATTCTGTTCGGTTATCAGCACGCAGACCTGTTCGATGTGATCGGTCAGGTTGCAGACGTGTTCATCCTGGAGGGTCGGCGCAAGAACACGGTGGTCATGTGCCTTGAGGGTGGGGACGATGGGATCCCAGACCTGACCGCCCAGATTGCCGCCGGGTGGATAATCGTTCCGTTTGGCATGCTTGTTCCAGGTTTCCGTGGACACATTGCCGCCGTGGATCAAGACATAGTTGGCCATCGGGGATACCCTCCGGAAAAACAGGTGATGGATCCTTTTCCGGCACCTCTATCACAGGCGTGAGGACAAAAGAAGTCCGGGGTCAGGCCCTGAAATGTCCCATTGATAACCGCATGCCGATGTGTCATTTCAAGGTCTGACCCCGCTTCCGGAAGGCAGGAATGATGCGAACCATGGACTTCGGCAACACAGGATTGCAGGTTTCCGAACTGGGCTTCGGGGGGATTCCCATCATCCGCCTGGACATGGATACCGCGGTGAGCGTCCTTCACCGGGCTTATGACCGGGGGATCACCTTCTACGACACAGCCAATCTCTACCGGGACAGCGAGGAGAAGATCGGGCGCGCCCTGAAGGGGCTGCGGCACGGGGTTGTCCTCGCGACCAAGACGTTCCGCCGGGATGCGGCCGGCACAACGAAGCACCTGGAAAACAGCCTGCGTATGCTCCGGACGGATTGCATCGACCTCTACCAGTTGCACCAGGTGGCCCATGACAGGGACTGGAACGAGGTGAGTGCTCCGGGGGGCGCCCTGGAGGCCCTGCTCAAGGCCCGGGAGCAGGGAAAATTCCGCTTCCTCGGCGTCACCTCCCACAGCCTTCCCATGGCCCTGAAACTGGTCCAAACCGGGCTCTTTCGCTCCATCCAGTTCCCCTTCAATTTCATCGAGAGGGATGCGGAGAAGGAGTTGCACGGGGAAGCGCGGAAACGGGGGCTGGGAATCCTGGCCATGAAGCCCTTCGCTGGCGGCATGATCGACAACGCGGAGGTGGCATTCAAGTTCCTGCGGCAGCACCCCGACGTGCTGCCGATCCCGGGTTTCGATTCCGTCGGGCAGGTGGACGAGGTCGTTTCGCTCTACGAGAGGCCGAATGTGGTCCGCGGAAAAGACCTCCAGTCGATGGATCGCTACCGGACCGTCTTGGGCAAGCAGTTTTGCAGGCGCTGCGAATACTGCCAGCCCTGCCCGCAGGGCGTGATGATCACGGCGGCCATGGGTTACAAGGTCATCGCCTCGAGGATGTCGCCCCGCGTGGCCGTCGAATTTTCTCGCGCGGCCATGGAAAGCGTGAAGCTCTGCGATGAATGCGGGACCTGCCTCGACCGGTGCCCCTATGAACTGCCGATCCCGGACATGCTCAAAGCGCACTACGACCTTTACGAGCAGCACCTGGCCGCCAAATGATCGAAAACAGGGGTCCGATCTTGCAAGGAATGATCGCGAGGGATGTGTCCTGGCGAGACTTGCCCTCATGGTATCGGCGAACCCATGGCCGTTGACCGGTTTCGAGGCGAAACCATGCAGCAGATCCAGTTCGACTTTTTCCGGCCCGGGGATGCCCCCGGCGTGGCCCGTCTCTTCCGGCGGGTTTACGGCGACGGCTATCCCATCGACATCTATTACCGTCCCGAGCGGCTGATCGAGGAGAATGCCGCCGGACGCGTCCTGTCCTCCGTGGCCCGCATGCCGGACGGCGACGTTGTCGGCCACGATGCCCTCGTGCTCCTGGATCCCGCAACCCGTCTTTACGAGAATGCAGCGGGAGTGGTCCTGCCCGATTTTCGCGGGCAGGGCGTCTTCTTCAACCTCATGAAGCACAACGTCTTCGAATACGCGGAGCGTTTCGGCCTGGAGGAGATTCTCGGGGAGCCCGTCTGCAACCACCTCCAACTGCAGAAAATGTGCCTCAATCTGGGCTACCGGGAAACGGGGCTGGAAGTGGACCTCATGCCGGCGGCGGCTTACACGGCGGAGCAGAGCGCCCGTGGCCGGGTCTCGGTGGTGCTTGGATATTTCCTTCACAGGCCGGTTCCACGTACCGTGCACCTGCCGCCGGCCTATCGGGAGGAACTGGAGTTCCTCTATGCCGGTCTGGGTCTCGACCGCACATTTGCGGCGACGGAGAAAAGCCTGCCGATGGAGGGCGACAGCGAGGGGAGCATGGCTGTCTATGAGTCGGCGCAGGTCGCCCGCATGGAGATCCGGAGGATCGGGGCGGACTTCGCCGCCTTCGTCTCGCGGCTGGAGAGCGAGTCGCGTGGCCGGGGCTCGGAAGTCTTCCAGGCCTGGCTGCCCCTCGCCTCGAGATTCGTCGCGGCGGCGGCGGACATCCTGCGCGAACGGGG
>JBFYXW010000073.1:0-2704 GCA_041310335.1 Syntrophaceae bacterium
CCGTCCCCGTTCACCCGAGGATCCGGAAAAGCCGCTTCAGGAGCGAGATCCTCCCCCGGTACGGCGGGTACCGGAGGGGCATGTCGATCCGGGTCGATCGCTTCAGGATGCCGCGGGCCTGGGAAAAGGCCTCGAAGCTGTACCTCCCGTGGTAGGCGCCCATGCCGCTGTCGCCGATGCCCCCGAAGGGGAGTTCCTGGCTGCCCACGTGGGAGATCGTGTCGTTGATGCACCCGCCGCCGGAGGAGGTCCGGGCCAGGACCCGCTCCTGCCGCCCGGCGCTCTCGGAGAAGAGGTAGAGGGCCAGGGGCCGCGGCAGGCGATTCACCAGATCGATGGCTTCGTCGAGTTCGGTGAAGCTCAAAACCGGCAGCAGGGGTCCGAAGATCTCCTCCCGCATGATCAGGTCCTCCAGGGTGACATTGCCGATCAGGGTGGGGGCGATGTAGCGTTCCCCCGGGTCGGTCTCCCCGCCGTGGAGGATCCGCCCCTCTTCCATGAGGGCGGCGATGCGCCGGAAATGGCGGTCGTTGATGATGCGGGCGTAATCGGGGCTCCGCCGGGGATCGTCCCCGTAAAAGGCGCGGAGGGTTTTCGTCATCTCCTCCAGGAAGGGTTCGCGGACGTCCCGGTGGACGAGCAGGTAGTCCGGGGCGAGGCAGGTCTGGCCGGCGTTGAAGAACTTGCCCCAGGCGATCCGGCGGGCCGCACAGTCCAGTCGGGCGTCCCGGTCGACGATGGTCGGGCTCTTTCCGCCCAGCTCGAGCGTGACGGGGGTCAGGTGCTTCGCCGCCGCCTCCATGACGATCCGCCCCACGGCGGTTCCGCCGGTGAAGAAGATCGTGTCGAACCGCTCCCGGAGGATCTCCCGGGTCTCCTCGACACCGCCCTCCACCGCGGCGATGTAGTCATCGGGAAACGTCTCCGCCACGAGAGCCGCGACGGTGGAGGAGGTGCGGGGCGCCAGCTCGGAGGGCTTCAGGACCGCGCAGTTTCCCGCCGCAATGGCCCCGACGAGGGGGGCCAGGATCAGCTGGAACGGGTAGTTCCAGGGCCCGATGATGAGGGCCGCGCCGTAAGGCTGCCAGTGGATGGCGCTGGTGGACGGAAAGTGGAGGATCGGCGTGGGCACGGACCGCGTTTTCATCCACTCGTTCAGGTGCCGGAGGGTGTGGGCGATCTCCAGGTAGAGGATGCCGATTTCGCCGGCGTAGGACTCGAAGGGCGGCTTGCCGAGGTCCTCCTTCAGGGCCTCCATGACCGGGTCCTCCCGGGAGCGGATGGCGTCCCGGAGTTTTCGGAGCTGCTCGACCCGGAAGGCGTGTTCCCGGGTCTTTCCGGAGGAAAAGAAGGCGCGCTGTCGTTCGAGGATGGCCCCGGTGTTCGCTGTCATGGAAAAACCCAAAGGGAGATCGAGGGATGTCGGGAATCGGGGGGCGGACATCGCACCCCACCGTGAACTGTCTGCGCAATTTGGCCATCCCGCCCGGGTTTGTCAAGAAAGTGGGCCTTTCCCGGGGCCGAGATTCCGCCTTCCGCGGACGGAGACGTGCATGATACCATAACGGGCACGGAAAGGAAAACTTCGCCTTGCGGAAGGAGGCCCGCCCGGATTGAACGTCCTGGAACTGTTCTGCGGAATCGGTGGCTTTGCCGAGGCGGCGGGAAGCCGCGCCCGGATCGTCGCGGCGGTGGACCAGAGCCCCGCGGCCCTGGCGGTTTACCGGCTCAACCACCCGGGAACCCCCGTCCTCGGGTGGAACCTGGAGACGGTCACCGCGGGGGACCTGCGGGCGTTCCCGGCGGACATGTGGTGGATGTCCCCGCCCTGCCAGCCCTACTCGGTCCGCGGGCGGCGGCGGGACCTGGAGGATCCGCGGGCCCTCTCCCTTCTCAACCTTCTGGAGATCCTCCGGGAAGCCCCTCCGGTCCATCTCGGCATGGAGAACGTGGAGGGCTTCGCGGATTCCCGGGCCCGGGCCCGGCTCCTGGAAATCCTGCGCGGCGGGGGCTTCCGGGTCTCGGAGCGGAGGCTGTGCCCCACGGACCTCGGGATTCCCAGCCGCCGGCCCCGCTACTACCTGATCGCCTCGCGGGAACCCCTGCTGGACCCGCCGCCGCCGGCGACCCACAGCGCCCCCCTGTCGGATTGCCTGGACGGACGCCCCGCACCGGAACTCTTCCTTCCCGAGGAGCGGGTACGCCGCTTCGGCCGGGGCTTCCGGATCCTCGACCCGGAGGATCCCGGGGCCTACACGACCTGCTTCGCCGCCTCCTACGGACGGGCCGCGATGCATTCCGGGGCCTTCCTCTCCGAGGGCGGGCGCCTCCGCCACTTTTCCCCCGGCGAGATGGTCCGCCTCCTGGGATTTCCCCGAGACTTCCGCTGGCCCGGGGACATAGGCCTGCGGAAGCGCTGGAGCCTGGCGGGCAACAGCATCTCCGTCTTCGCCCTCCGGGAGGTCCTGCGGATCCTGCCTCCATTTTTTTCTTGACAATAGAACGGACGTTCTATAGGATCGCCCCATGAACGCCAAGCGAACGATCCAGAGCGTCGAGCAGACCATCGGCACCTTCTTCCGGCAGCACCGGCGGATGCCCACCTATGCCGAGATGATCGAGATCCTGGGCGTCCGCTCCAAGAGCGTGGTCCATTTCTGGGTGAACAAGCTCATCGGGAGCGGGTTCCTGGAAAAGGACGGGA
>JBFYXW010000074.1:0-4495 GCA_041310335.1 Syntrophaceae bacterium
ACGGGCATCAAGGTCTCCACGGTCCGCCTGGGCACGGGGGAAGCCATGAAGCGGATCTCCGCGGAAAAGGACAAGCCCCTGTGCGACATCTTCTGGAGCGGCGACGTGGCCGTCCTGGACAACGCCAAACAGTACTTTGCGCCCTACCGGTCGCCGGAGGCGAAGGCCCTGCCGAAGAACTACGTCGAGAAGGAAGGCCGGTGGACCAGCAGCAACACCCATGTCATGGTCATCATGTACAACAAGAAGCTCGTGAAGGAGCAGGACCGGCCGAAATCCTGGAAGGACCTGCTTTCGCCCCGCTGGAAGGGCAAGGTGGTGATCGCCAATCCGGAAAAATCCGGTTCCGCCTACGCCCAGGTGTACGGCATCTACAAGCTCTACGGGTGGGACGGGATCCGCAAACTCATCGACAATGCCCGGATCCTCGACAGTTCCAGCCTGATCTACAAGGGCGTGGCCAACGGGGAATACCCCGTCGGGATCACCATGGAGTACGCCGCCTACCGCTACATTGCCGGCGGCTCCAAGGACGTCGGGATCGTCTACGCCTCCGATGGCTCCATGCTCGCCCCGGAGGGTGCCGCCCTGATCGCCAATGGGCCCCATCCCCAGGAGGCGAAGAAGTTCTTCGACTACCTCATCAGCAAGCCCGTCCAGGAGAAGGTCTACGAACAGTTTTTCCGCCGGCCCGCCCGGACGGACGCCCGGGACATTGCCGGCCTTCCCTCCCTGAAGAAAATCGCCGTCATGAAGAGCTTCGATCCCCTGGAGGCCAACGCCCTCGAAAAGGAGATCCTGAAACGCTGGAAGGAACAGGTCCTTTCCCGGTGACCCGGCATGCGCGTCACACTGGAAGGGATCAGCAAGTCTTTCGGGACCCAGAAGATCATCGATGACATCAGCCTGACCGTCGAGGAGGGGAGTTTTTTCACGCTGCTGGGTCCCAGCGGCTGCGGGAAAACGACCCTCCTCAAGATCATTGCGGGCTTTCACGCCCCCGACGGCGGCCTTGTCTTCTTCGGGGACCGGAACATGACCTCCGTCCCGCCCCACCGGCGCGAGACGGGAATGGTCTTCCAGAATTACGCCCTCTTCCCCCACCTCTCGGTCTTGGACAACATCGCCTACGGACTGCGGGTGCGGCGCGTGCCCGCGGCGGAACGGAAAGCCCGGGTGGCCGAGGTCCTGCGGAGCGTTCAGCTGGAAGGGCTCGAGAAGCGCTCCCCGGGTCAGCTCTCCGGGGGGCAACAGCAGCGGGTCGCCCTGGCCCGGGCGCTGGTCATCTCCCCCCAGATTCTCCTCATGGACGAGCCCCTGTCCAACCTGGACGCCAGCCTGCGGGTCGTCATGCGGGAGGAGATCCGGAAAATCCAGAGGCATCTGGGGATCACGACGATCTACGTGACCCACGACCAGGAGGAGTCCATGGCGGTGTCGGACCGCATCGCCATTCTCAACGGGGGGCGCCTCGAACAGCTCGGATCCCCCTCGGAGATCTATTTCCGCCCGCGCACCCGCTTCGCCGCCGAATTCATGGGGGGCAACAACATCCTGGAGATGGACGTGGCCGGTTACGATGACGGGGCTTCCCTCATCGAGGCCCGGATCGGGGGGGAGAGGATTGTGCTCAGGGGCCCGAAGCCCGCCGGGGAACGGATCGCCGTCTCCATCCGGCCCGAGTGGATCCGCATCGGCCGGCACGTGAAAACGGATGGCGTCAACCGCTTTCGGGGCGTCGTGACCCGTTCCGCCTTTCTCGGCTCCCTGGTCCAATACCAGGTGCGCTGCTTCGGAGAGCACCTGGTGACGATACATGCCCACGGGGCCGAGGAGGCCATCCGCAAGGAGGGGGAAGCCATTGCCTTCGGCTTCGACCCGGAACTGCCCACCGTCGTGGATCCATAGGGGAAAGAACGGTGCCCAAGGCCCTGACCACCTGGAACGTCATCCTCCTCCTCTGCTTCGTTATCGTCTTCTTCGCCGTCGTCTACCCCGTCTTTTACATTTTTCGGGCCAGTTTCCTCGACCCCGAGACGGGGGCTTTCTCCCTCGTCAGTTACCAGACATTCCTGAAGTACCCCTTCTACCTGCGGTGCCTGACGAACAGCCTCGTGGCGAGCACGCTGGCCGTGTTTTTCGCCCTGCTCTTGGGCGTTCCCTTCGCCTTCTTCCTGTCCCGCTACCAGGTCCCCGGGGGGAATCTCCTGAAAACCCTGGGCACCCTGCCCCTCATCCTGCCCACTTTCATCGGGGCGGAGGCCTGGCTCCTGCTGCTGGGCCGGAACGGCCTGTTCAGCCGCCTCTTCGAGGCCATCGGGATGGAGGTGCCCACGATCTACGGCCTGAAGGGGATCGTCCTCGTCTTTTCGCTCCAGTTCTTCCCCTACATCTTCCTGATGGTCTCCTCCGCCATGAGCGCCATCGACCGCTCCCTCGAAGAAGCGGCGGTGAGCCTCGGGGCGGGCCGCCTCCGGGTCTTCTTCACCGTTACCCTGCCCCTGGTAACGCCGGCGATCCTGGCGGGGGCCCTGGTCGTCTTCTTCATGTCCATCGAGAACTTCGGCGTCCCCATCATCATCGGGGAGGAGTTCCGGGTCCTGTCCACCCAGGCGTACAACGAGTTCATCAGCGAGATGGGGGGAAACCCCTCCATGGCCGGTGCGCTGAGCATGATCCTCCTGGCCATCACGCTCCTCCTCACGGTCCTCCAGAAATACTGGGTGGAGCGGAAGACCTACGCCATGTCGGCCGTCAACCGGCCGGAGGTCCGCCGTCTCGGGCCCTGGCCGAAGTTCTTCGTCTCGCTCTTCTGCTTCAGCCTGGTCTTCGTCGCCCTCTTTCCCTTCCTGGTGGTGATGGTGGCCTCCGTGACGAAGTCCCAGGGGCCGGTCCTCTACTTCGGCCAGTTCAGTCTCGACCATTTCGTCAAGGCCTTCACGATCGCCCCCCGGCCCATCCTGAACTCCTTCTTCCTGGCCACGACGGCGACGCTCTTCGGCATCGTTTTCGGTCTCGTGACGAGCTACCTCCTGGTCCGCCGGCAGGGCCCCGTGACCTACCTCCTGGACGTTCTGATCATGCTGCCTCTGGCCATCGCCGGGACCGTCCAGGGGATCGCCCTGGCCGTCACCTACAACCGGGGCCTCATCGTCCTGACGGGTACCTGGATGATCCTCGTCCTGGCCTACTTCATCCGGAAGGTCCCCTTCTCGATCAAGACGACCTCGGCGCTCCTCCACCAGATCGACCGGAATGTCGAGGATGCTTCCATCAACCTGGGCGTACCACCGTTCCGCTCCTTTCTGAAGGTCGTCCTGCCCGTCATGCTGCCGGGGATCGTCGCCGGTGCCATCATCATGTGGGTCACGACCCTGGCGGAGTTGAGCTCCACGATCGTCCTGTACTACGGCCCCTGGTCGACCCTCACGGTGGAGATCTTCCAGCGGATCGGCAGCGGCGACTTCGGGCCCGCTTCCGCCTTCGCCACGATCCTCATCGTCGCCGTCCTCGTTCCCCTGTACATCCTGCACCGGCTCCTGGGAAAGGACCTCGCATCGGCGCTCTGAGCCCTCTGCCGAGATCAAGGTCTCTTCACGACACGACCAGTCCGTCAACCCGCGTACTCCCGGCGGACCAGATCGATGTCCAGAGGCACCGGCTTGCTTTCGTCCATGTAAAGGCTCAATGCCTCCGTGGGACAGTGCTCCGTACACAGGCCGCACCCGAGGCACAGCCGGCTGTCGTATTCCACCGTCTCGTTCCGGAACCGGATGGCGTCGAACTGGCAGATTTTGGCACAGGTTCCGCATTTCTTGCATTTTGAATCATCGCGCCGGACCGAGTACCCGGAGTCGGCGGTCATGAGCAGATCCGGGGCGCACTTCCTCATGGCCAGGTGGGCCCTCAACTCCGAGCAGTTGTCCTTGTGGCAGTTGCAGATGACCCCCGTGGCCCCGCCCGTCGCGACCTTGAAGAACCCCTGGGTGATGTACCCCCTCTTCCGGAATTTCCGGATCCTGTCGAGCGCTTCCTCCTGCGTGATCCGGCGGGCGTGATACTTCTTGCCGCACCGGTCTATCCAGAACGCCGCCGTCTTCTCTCCCACGCAGATGCAGGAATTGAGCAGTTCCGGGTCGGTCACCCCCAGGGAGCGCTTGCAGGGACAGTCCATGACGGCGATGAACTCGGGGTTTTCGAAGATGATCTTGTAAGCATACTTGAAGGGCACGATGCGCTTGTTCTTCTCGGTGACGGCAACCAGGTCCTCCTTGAGCGAAAGGATTTTCGTGATGTTGTCGCCCTGGAGCATCTTGGCGTGGTAGCGGCTCGTGATCATCCGGAGAATGGGGTTCATGGGCTTGAACCACGTCGTCTTGGGCAGGAGTTTCGCCGCGTACTGGGTCAGGACCCAGACGTACGGGTAGTAAAAGGCAAAGTAGATGTAGTTGTGGATCGCCTTGTCGATCCGCCAGCCGTGCTTGGCCATCAGGAC
>JBFYXW010000075.1:0-2502 GCA_041310335.1 Syntrophaceae bacterium
TCCCGGGCGAAGGTCCTGGTGGTGGGCGACATCATGGTGGACCATTTCATCTGGGGGCGGGTGTCCCGCATTTCCCCGGAGGCCCCCGTGCCGGTGGTGGAGGTCCAGGCGGACAACCTGCTCCTGGGGGGGTGCGCCAACGTCCTGAACAACATCTACGCCATGGGCGGCCGGGTCTTCGGCGCCGGCGTGGTGGGGACCGACGCCATGGGCGACCGGGTGGTGGAGGAGTTCCGGAAGCGCGGCATCGACGAGGGCGGCGTCGCCCGCGAGCCCGACCGGCCCACCACGCTCAAGACGCGGATCGTGGCCCACTCCCAGCAAGTGGTGCGCTTCGACCGGGAAAGCCGCCGGTCCGTGGCCGCCTCCAGCATCGAGCGGATCCTCTCCTATATCCGGAGTCTCCGCAACGAACTGGGGGCCGTCGTCATTTCCGACTACAACAAGGGGGTCGTGACGAAGGCGCTCCTGGAGGGCATCCGCGAGGCGCTCGCCGGCAGCCGGGCGGTGGTCTGCGTGGACCCCAAGCAGAACGACTTCGGCCTCTACCGGGGCTTCGACGTCATCACGCCCAACCACCACGAGACGGCCCGGGCCATGGGCGCCGACTTCGCCCCCGGGGCGGACTTGGTCGGCATGGGCATGTCCCTCATGGAGCGCTACGGATTCCAGGCCCTGCTGGTCACCCGGGGGGAGGAGGGGATGAGCCTCTTCGAGCGGAACAGCCGTACCCGCCACACCTTTTTCCCCACCCAGGCGAAGGAGGTTTTCGACGTGACCGGCGCCGGCGACACGGTCATCGGCGTCTTCGCCCTGGCCGTCGCGTCGGGGGCGACGTTCCAGGAGGCGGCCTTCCTGGCGAACCACGCCGCGGGGATCGTGGTCGGCAAGGTCGGGACCGCCACGGTGTCGCAGCAGGAACTGATGCGGATCTTATGAGCCGGCCCAGGAGAGCGGAACCGGTGAAGCTGGTGGCGAGCCTGCTGTCCGCCCGGGAGGAGCGGATCGCGGAGGCGCTCCGGGGCCTCGCGGAGACCTGCGGGGAGCCGGATTACATCGGCCCCTGCCGGCCCTTTTCGTGCACCGACTATTACGAGGACGAACTCGGTTCGCCCCTGTTCCGCCGCTTCGTGTCGTTCGAATGCCTGGTCGCCCCGGAGAGCCTTCCGGACGTCAAGCTCCGGTCGAACGAACTGGAGGAGCGGCTGGCCGATGACGGCCGGCGGACCGTCAACATCGACCCGGGGTACCTTTCGCAGGCCCACCTGATCCTGGCCACCTGCAAGGGCTACACGCACCGGCCCTGGCTCCGGGACGGCGTCTACGCCGACCTGACCCTGCTCTACCAGGATCGGCGGTTCCAGCCTTTGCCCTGGACATACCCGGACTATGCCGCGGAGGAGGCCCGGGAGATGTTCCGGACCCTCCGGGAGCGGTACGTCCTGCAACTGAAACAGACGGGAGCGTCTTCATGATCCGAAGCATGACGGGATACGGCCGGGCGGAAGTCCTCCGCGGCGGCCGCAAGATCACGGCGGAAATCAAGTCCCTGAACCACCGCTACCTGGAGGTGGCGGTCCGGCTGCCCTCGGCCCTGACGGCCCTGGAACTGGAGATCCGGCGCAAGGTGGGCGAGCGCTTCGTCCGGGGCCGCGTGGAGGTCACGATCCGGGTGGACGGCCAGGCGGACGCCGAGGGCGGGAGCCTGCGGGTCAACTGGCCCGCTGTTCTGGGCTACCGGCGCATGCTGGAAGAGGTGAGGGAAAAGCTGGACCTGCCGGATCCCGTGACCCTGGAGATGATCGCCTCCCTCCGGGACGCCTTCACCCGGGAGGACGATTCGGACGCCTGGGCCGAGGCCGGGGAGACCGTGGCGGAGGTGATGGAAAAGGCCATCGGGTCGGCGCTGGAGATGCGCGAGCGGGAGGGGGAGATCCTCTGCCGGGACCTGAGGGAAAGGGTCGAGATGCTGAGGGGGTGGCTCGAGGGCATCGCCGCCAAGGGGCCCGAACTGGTCGTGGAATACCAGAAGCGCCTTGCCGAGCGGGTCCGGGAACTGGCCGGCGGGGTCATCGCCGACGAGTCCCGGCTGGCCCAGGAAGTCGCCATGCTGGCGGAGAAGACGGACATCACCGAGGAGATCGTCCGCTTCCGGGGGCACATGGACCAGTTCCTGGAGATGCTGGCCGCCGGAGAGGCCGTGGGCCGCAAGATCGACTTCCTCATCCAGGAGATGAACCGGGAAGTCAACACGATCGGCTCCAAGAGCGGCGACACCGAGATTGCCCGGCAGGTCATCGAGATCAAGACGGAGCTGGCGAAAGTCCGGGAACAGGTGCAGAACATTGAGTGACGGGACCGGCCGCCCGAAGGGGCTCTTCCTCGTGGTCTCCGCCCCCTCCGGGACGGGAAAGACCACCGTCTGCCGCGAGTTCCTGAAGCGGACGCCGGGGATGCGCTTCTCCGTCTCCTGCACGACCCGCACCCCCCGCCGCGGCGAGG
>JBFYXW010000077.1:0-5368 GCA_041310335.1 Syntrophaceae bacterium
CGGAAGGCCTGGTTGTTGGCGGCGGCGAAGCCCCGGTTGTCGGGATTCGCGATGACCCGCACGGACGGAAAGGCCTCGCGGACCATCTCGGCGCTCCCGTCGGCGGACCCGTTGTCCACGACGAGGACCTCGAAGGTGAGGTCCCGCACCGTGTCGTAGACCGACCGGAGGCAGTCGCCCAGGAGGTCCCGGGTGTTCCAGTTGACGATGACGACGGAGACGTCCACTAGCGCTTCACCCGGTCCTGCTGGCGGGAGAGCTCGCTCAGCTTGGCGTACTTGAAGAACTTGTTGACCGAGTCCGTCATGGCCAGCGTCAGCCCCTGGACCCCGTCGAGCATCCCCAGCCGGAGGAAGTACCCCTGGAAGAAGGTGAAGCCCGCCCGGGAAAAGGCGGCCCAGACGGTGGACCGCTTCCCCTCCTCGTAGGCCTCCAGGGCCCCCAGGGTGGAGTAGCGGTCGATCTTCTGGAGGACGGCGCTGAGGCGGCTCTCGGTGAAGTGGTCGATGGGGTCCTGAAGGGCCGCCACGGGGCCGCTCACCTCCAGCCCTTCGTGGACCCGGGCGGGGGTCATGCGCCCCTTGCCCCTCTGGAAAAGCCGCAGGATCCGGTCGGGCCACCACCCGTTGTGGCGGATCCAGCGGCCCTGGAAGTAGTTCCGCCGGGGAAACGTGTAACCGGCCGGATCCCCTTCCCCGGCCTCCCGGGTGACGATCTCCCGGATGGCCGCCGCCGTGCCCGGGGGGATCCGCTCGTCCGCGTCCAGGACGAGGATCCAGGGCTGGGTGCACCGGTCGATGGCGTACTGCTTCTGGACACCGAATCCCTCCCAGTCCCGGGTGAAGACCTGGCAGCCCACCTCCCGGGCGATGCGGACCGTGTCGTCGGTGCTCCCCGAGTCAACCACGACGATTTGGGCGGCGAAGAAGACGCTCTTCAGGCACCCCGGGAGGTTCTCGCCCTCGTTCTTCGTGATGATAGCGACAGAGAGGGGAATCTTGGCGGTCATAGCCGATCCAGGGCGGTGAGGCCGTTGCAGGAGGCCCGGTGGCGGACGAGCCAGCCCGGGATGATTCTCGTGAAGTCCGTCTCTTCCGGGAAGGACTGCCCCAGGTATTCCTCGACGGCCCGGATGACCCCCCGCCGGTTGTCCCAGCCGACCCCGACGCTCCCGTCTTTCCGGAGGAAGGTCTCCTTCATGTTCGTGTCATGGAAGACGACCCGGGCCGCCGGTCCCAGGTGGGGGAACCAGGCGCGGATCTCCTCCACGGTGTGCTCGTAGAGGTGGCTCGTGTCGACGAAGAGGAGGTCGATCTCCGGAGCAAGTCCGCGCTGGGCGCACCAGGCGGGGAAGGAATCGCCGAAGGCCACGTCGTCGCCGTGGACGAAGATGCGCTTCCCGTAGGTGGAGACGTTCGCCCGGTCCTCGATGTCGGCGCTCACCAGGACGGCGTCCCAGAGCCGGGCCGCCCGCTCGAAGACGAAGCTCGACTCGCCGTCGCCGACGCCCAGTTCCACGATCAGGCGCAGTTCCCTGTCCAGGCAGAGCAGGAAAAGCGATTCCAGGTGGTCGCAGATGTCCGTGGGCCGCGCGGCGCGGAGTCGAATTTCCTCCAGGGCCTTCCGGAGGGCCCCTGCCGGGGTCTTTCGCAGGGCCCACGTCTTCTCGAACTTGCCCAACCGAATCTCTCCTTGTCGCACTCGCCCACCCGGAAACCGGGTGCGGGGAAACGGCTGCCTCGTCCGGCCACGATGGGCCCCGGACCGCTCATCTCCACCGGTTCCGGAAGATCAGCTCTCCCCGCCGCGGGGATCCGCCAGGTACCGGTTGTGGCCGTAGAGCCGGGCCATCTCCGGGAAATCCCGGATGGTTTTGTCCCCCAGGGAACGGTAGATGTCCAGGTGCCGGTTCAGCCCCGGCCACTTCTCGTCCCACAGGGCCTTCATCACCGCCGTTCCGTCCTCGCCGTAGCAGGCGAAGACGAGCTGCCGCGACTCGTTCTTTTCCGTCACCTTGTGGTGGTGCCAGACGAAGGAGTCGTAGCTGACGGCGGTACACCCCCCCGCCAGGAAGCAGCGGAGGGAGAAGTCGTTGTTCTCGTAGCAGGCCTTCCAGCGCTCGTCGAAGAAGCCGACCTCGTCGAAGACGGACCGCCGCCAGAACATCACGTTCAGCTCCACGCCGATGCACCGCAGGTAGCCCCGCCGCTTGCGCCCGGCGAGGCGCCCCAGGAAGGACCGCTCCCTTTCCCGGAGGGGGGCCAGGTCGATCCCGTCGGAGCCGAAGGGCTCCGCGGGGACCCAGCAGTGGCGGCCCACATCGCTCTTGTCGGTGAAGGGCAGCGCCTGGAAGACCTCGGGGACCTGGACCTTCGCGAAGAGGTCCTCATCCATCCCCGTGGTGACCACCACGTCGGAGGTGACCAGCGCCACCACCGGGGATTTCGCCGTCCGGACCAGGTGGTTGATGGCGCCGCTGATCCCGATGTTCTCCTCCAGGAGGATCAGCCCGAAACCGAACCGGGCGGCCTGCTCCCGGAGCCACCCCCGGTGGCCCTCCGTGGTCCCCTGGTCCAGCAGGCGGACCTCCGCCGCGAGCCGCGGACTCTTCCGCTCGTAGAAGGACCGGATGGTCTCGCCCAAGATCCCCTGGGCCGTTCCCTCCCCCCGGGGGTTGTAGTTCAGGATGAGGTATGTCACGTCGGGAATCATGCGGCGAACCCCCTCCTTCCACGCGGGGGCTGCATGCATATCACAAATAAGGCCTGAATTAAATAATGAATTTTCACCGCCACTGTGGTAGAGCGCCGGTTCAGGGAACCCGCCAGGGGAATCGACGATCCGCAAAGGAATCCATGTCCGAGAGCCTCAAGTCCTCCATATACCGGCGCTGGCCGGAACTGGCCGCCGCGAGCGAGGCCTACTCCGCGGCCCGGTCCCTCCGCAGGGCGGGGGTTCGGCAGACCCCCTGGGGATTCCGCTTCATCGGCCCTACGGAGATGCAGGAGGGACGCTTCGAGGAGAAGGAGGCGCGGACCATCCGGGAGTGCATCGACCGGGCGGAGGTCTTCGTCGACGTGGGGGCTAACGTGGGCTACTACACCTGCCTCGCCCGGTCCCTGGAGCGCATCGTGATCGCCGTGGAACCCCTCCCCCAGAACCTCCAGTTCCTGTTCGCAAACCTGGAGGCCAACGGCTGGCGGGACGTGGAAGTGCACCCCCTGGGCCTCTCGGCAGCGCCGGGCCTGGCGGTCCTCCACGGGACTGGAACGGCGGCCTCCCTCGTGGAGGGCTGGGCCGGCCCCTCGACGAAGCGCCGGACCATCCCGCTCACCACGCTGGACATCCTCCTGGCGGGGCGCTTCCGGGACCGCAGACTCTTCCTCAAAGTGGACGTCGAGGGCGTGGAGTACGACCTCCTCCTGGGAGCCGAAGACACCCTGCGCCGGGACCTTTCGCCGGTTTGGATCGTCGAGACGGGGATCGGCGGCTGGTGCCCGGAGAGCCACGACAGCCGTTTCCGGGAGATTTTCGAGCGCTTCTGGAACCTCGGCTACCGCTCCCGGACCGTGGGCCGGGAGACCGTCCCCGTGACAGAGAAGGAGGTGGCTTCCTGGCTGGAGCGGAAGTCCACGGACGGCTTCAGCAATTTCCTCTTCGAGAAGAGCGGATGACAACCCCCGCGTCCCGGACGGACCGACGTTCGCGGGGGCGCGGCCGGAGGTTCCCAGAGGAGCGATTGGGAAGCGTTTCCCGAAACGGGCGATCCGGTCCGCCGACGACAACACGGGGAAACGCTTCCGCGACGGCGGGAACCCCCGTGACAGCCCCCGCGCCCCGGACGAGCGCATGCTCTTCAACTCCTACGAATACATCTTCATCTTTCTCCCGGCCTCCCTGGTCCTCTTCTTCCTCCTGAGCCGCCGGGGGTGGACAAGGGCGGCCAAGGTTTCCCTGGTCTTCTCGTCCCTCTTTTTCTACGGCTGGTGGGACCCCCGCTACCTGCCCCTCATCCTGGGGAGCACCCTCTTCAACTACACCGTCGGCCGGACCCTTTCCCACCGTGGGGAGAAGCCGGAATCCTGGCGGAAGCGCCTCCTGGCGGCGGGGATCGCCGGGGACATCCTCCTCTTGGGGTACTTCAAGTACGCCGACTTCTTCCTCACCAACGTCAACACCGCCGCTGGCATCCACCTCCCCCTGCTACACATCGTCCTCCCCCTGGGGATCAGTTTCTTCACCTTCACCCAGATCGCCTACCTGGTGGACGCCTTCCGGGGCCGGGCGAAGGAGTACAGCTTCACCAACTACGCCCTGTTCGTCTCCTTCTTCCCCCACCTCCTGGCGGGGCCGATTCTCCACCACCGGGAGATGATGCCCCAGTTCGACGACGAGGAAAACAAGCGGATCGACTACGGGAACCTGTCGGTGGGGGCCTACCTCTTCTTCATCGGCCTGGTGAAGAAGGTCGTCATCGCCGACTCCTTCGCCCCCTGGGCCGACAGCGGCTTCGACACGGCGGAAAACCTGGCCTTCGTGGAAGCCTGGATCACCAGCCTGTCGTATACCTTTCAGCTCTATTTCGACTTCTCCGGCTACACCGACATGGCCCTGGGGAGCGCCCGGATGTTCAACATCCGTCTCCCGCTGAACTTCAACAGCCCCTACCGCTCCCTGGACATCCGGGAGTTCTGGCGACGCTGGCACATGACGCTGAGCCGGTTCATGCGGGACTACCTCTACATCCCCCTCGGCGGAAACCGCGGGTCGGAAGGCCGGGTGACGGCGAACCTCCTGGCCACCTTCCTCATCGGCGGGCTCTGGCACGGGGCGGGGTGGACCTTCGTCTTCTGGGGATTCCTCCACGGCGCCGCCATGGGGGTCCACCGCCTCTGGAAGCGGACGGGCCTGTCGCTTCCGAACTGGGCGGCCTGGCTCGTCACGTTCCACTTCGTGAATGTCGCCTGGGTCTTCTTCCGGGCCAAATCGTGGGACCGGGCCTGGCTGATCCTGAAGGGCATGTGCGGCCTGAACGGCATCGTCGTGTCGGACAATCTCCGGGGCACCCTGGGGTTCCTGGCGGACCACGGCGTCCGCTTCGGCAAGTGGATCACGCTGCCCGGCGGCACCCGGGCCGTCTGGATGGTCCTCGGGGCCGGCCTCTTCTGCCTCGTCCTGAAGAACTCCAACGAGATGGCCGAGCGGTTCCGGCCCCGTTGGGGGACGTTCTGGTTCCTGATCGCGCTTTCCCTGGCGGGGCTGTTTCAACTGGCCAAAGTATCGGAATTTTTATATTTCAACTTCTGACATGACGAGCAAGCGCTTCTTTCTTTATTTCCTCGCCTTCTTCCTGGCCGTCGCGGCCTTC
>JBFYXW010000078.1:0-4380 GCA_041310335.1 Syntrophaceae bacterium
GCCAGGTAGGGGACGTCGGGGCAGCCGCCCCCCGACACGTTGACGATCACGCGGCTTTCCCGGTCCACCGTGAGCTTCATGTTCGCCGCCCGAACCATCAGGTACCGGCCGTAATCCTTGACCTGGAAAATGTCCACCGGCTCGAGGAGCGGGCTCGTGACGGGAACGACCTTCCGGGGCGCCAGCCCTTCCCCTTCCAGGGTCCTTGTGATCGTGAGCTCCTCGACAAGGGGAAACTCGATGACGAGGTCGCACCCCTGCCGGACCTCCGGCGGGGGGCCCATCACGCGGACGTCCCACCCGCCCCGCTTCAGGAGGGTCTCCGCCTGGATGACCTCGCCGGTGTTCTCGAACACCAGGATCCCCCGGTCCGCCTGCCCGGCCGGACCGGGGGTCTCCGGCGCTTCCTTCTTTCGCTTCGAAAAACCGAAAAGGGCCACGACGTCAACCCTTGCGGATGGTGATGCGGTACACGCCGCCGTCCTTCCGGATGTCCGCGACGGTCCATCCTTTGCTCCCGGCGGCACGGGCGACGTTTTCCTTCGAGGCGTCGTTGTCTACCAGGACGATGATTTCACCGGCCTTGTCCGCCTCGATCTCGTCCAGGGTCAAAAGGACCGGCTGGGGACAGGAAAGCCCGCGCGCATCGACTGTGGTTGCCATGTTTTTCTCCTTCCTATGCGATTCGCTTTCGCATGCTGAAACCGACGAAGAGGCAGAAGGCCAGGCCGACGGCGACCGCGGGGATCCCGTAGGGACCCACGCCGGCGGGCGAGCTGGCCAGGCCGAAGTTGTGGCCGAAGGCGGCCCCGACGATCATCCCCAGGACGAAGACGGCGGCGTCGCCGTCCCCCTCCCCCGCCAGGAAGAGCTGCCGTCCCGGGCAGCCGCCGGCGAGGCAGTAGGCCAGTCCCGACAGGGCCATGCCGGCGAAGTTCCACAGGTGCATCGTGTGGGCCACGGGCTGCCCCTCGAATCCCGCCTTGAACTGGCCCGCCGCGAAATTGAACACCAGGGCGGTGACGATGAGGGCCACGAATCCCGACAGGAGGTGTGTCTGCCGGAAGAGGACGAAGTCGCGGATGGCCCCCATGGTGCAGAACCGGCTGCGCTGGGCGAGAAACCCGATGAGGAGGCCCACGCCCAGGGAGATCAGCAGCGGCGCGTGCTGCGAGCCGGGGCCTTTGACGCTGTAGAAGAGGATCTCGTTCTTGTCCTGGTCGGGGAGCTGGGGAAGCAGGAGCAGCAGGGCCAGCAGGCCCGCCATGACCAGGGGGAGCATCCATCCCGCCGCCGCGTGGGTCTGTTGGGTGCGGCCCAGGTTGTAGCCCCCCTTCAGGAAGAGGGTGCCGATCCAGATGCCGGCGATGAGGCCCAGGAAGCCGGCGATGGCCGTCCCGTCGCCTCCCGCCAGCCGCAGGGCCGCCCGCCAGGGGCAGCCCAGGAAGACCAGGGCCCCGATCATGGCGAAGACGCCCAGGAAAAAGCGGACGACGGGCGCCGAACCCAGGCGGGGCCGGAACTCCCTGAACAGGTAAGCCGCCACGAGGGACCCCAGGACGAAGCCGATGATCTCCGGGCGGATGTACTGGACCACCGCGGCCCGGTGGAGGCCCAGGGCGCCGGCGATGTCGCGCTCGAAGCAGGCCACGCACACGCCCATGTTGGCCGGGTTCCCCATTTTCTGCAGGAGGGGGGCCAGGATGCCGATGGCGACCCCGACGCCGACGATCCCCCAGCGTCCTGCAAAGAGGTTCTTGATTCCGTTCATACCATGATCCTTTCTCGTTTGATCTCCGGCATCCGATCACCCTTCGGACAGGTTGCGATCCATGCCTGGGAAGCGAAGAAACGGCGCGACGGACGGAGGTGGGGAGGACGGCGTGCAGTACGGCCAAACCGGCGGGGGCCGGGATGGACCGCTCCCTTGGGGAAGAATTCCTGATCGGGTTGGGATAAAGCGAGAATTGCGGAGAACGACCGATCCATTTCGCCTCGTCGTCGCGCCATGCCGTGCTTTCCACGGCATGACCGGGCGAGGGCTAGGCGGTCAGTGGCGGAAAGGCGGCAGGGCGGCGCCTGTTGGAGGACCACCCGGGTCCCCTGTCAGCGCCTCATATCAAGGGTGTGAAAATCAACGATAACCGAACCACTGTCATCACGCTCCGTGTTGCAGGGTCTGCCCTGCGAGTCCCGGATTCGTAACCGATGGAGCGGTGCCTGTCAAGGTCATTTTCCCGCGGGGCATAAGGGGCGGGGCGGCTCCCCGCGGACGGGAACAGCCCGGAAGACCGGCACCGACCCGGCCCGGGCCGGCACAGCAGGGCCTCCGGCGCAGACCGGGCATTGGACCGCATTGACAGGCAAGGCTTTCCCCTGTTACAAGAGTGGCAAACACTCCCGGGAGGGCCCCGTCATGTCCGAACTCGTCCGCTTCGGCGTCTCCGTCGAGAAGAGCCTCCTCGACAAGTTCGACCGTCTCATCCGGGGCCGCCGCTACACCAACCGCTCGGAGGCCCTGCGGGACCTGATCCGCCAGGAGCTGGTCCGGCAGACCTGGGCGAAAAACCGGGAGGTGGCCGGGGCCGTCACGTTCCTCTACGACCACCACCAGCGGGACCTTCTGAACCGCATCACCGACATCCAGCACGACTACCAGAAACTCATCATTTCCACCCAGCACATCCACCTGGACCACGACAACTGCCTGGAGATCGTCGCGGTCCGCGGAAAGGCCGGCAGCATCCAGGAACTGACAGACCGCCTGAAGGCCATCAAGGGCGTGCGCCACTGCAGCCTGTCCATGTCCAGCGCCGGCCGGGACGTCCGGTGACGGGCCAGAATCCAGCCAAGACGAGGGAAAAACGATGCGTGCATTCCAACTCCAGCGGCCGGTCCGGTTTGTCTGCCTTGCCCTCCTGCTGGCCTCGATCGTCGTCTCGCCGGCGCTGCTGCCGGCCGCCGCGGCGGGGGCCGAGTATTACCAGTGGACCGACGAGGAGGGGGTCCTCCACCTCTCCAACATGCCCCCGGACGACTCCCTGAAGAAACCCCGGCGGGTGACGACCACCCGGATGCGGGAGCCCGCGCCCGCCGCGGATGCGGCCCCTCGGCAGGACGTGACGGCCGTGCAGACGGCCCCGGGCGCCGCCCCGGTCAGCGGCTTCCCCGGCACGACGACGCCCGCCCCGGAGGCCTCCGCTCCGCCGCAACCGCGGACCTCCCCCCTTCCCCAGGCGTCCGGCTTCTCCGGTGGCGCCTCCCCCACTCCAGGGGGGGCGGCGGTTGCCCCCGGCCCGCAGCAGGGCGCCGGCACCTCCGCGGAGCCTTTCCGAAACCTTCCGTCACCGGACGAAATGCCCCGGGAAAGCGGAGGGACCGTTCAGGGAACCGGGAACCCGCGGCTCCAGTAGGAACCGTCCGGAACCGCCGGCCGCGGCTCTTCGCGGCTCCGTCTGCCCGGAACGGCCGTGGCTTGCCGGGACCGGCGGGCGGTGCCGGCCACGGACCCGCAGACCCGGAAAACCGCTTGCATTTTCGTATTGGACCGGATAGCATGCCCGGTGTTCGGAAGACTCCCCAGGAGGATCCCGCTTCTTTTACAGATCAAGTTGGCTAGAGACGATGTTGAGGTGCAAGGTTGACCGCCGTGGACCCCAAGGGTCAGGGCGGTTTTTTCTTTCTGCCGAGGTCGCTGTCCGACTTTGACGATTCCGGGAAAGGAGAAAAGCAGGTCATGCCAGAAGGAAAGGTGAAGTGGTTCAACGAGAAAAAGGGCTTCGGGTTCATCCAGACCGACGACGGGGAAGACATTTTCGTTCACTTCAGCGCCATCCAGGACACCGGATTCAAGACCCTGCAGGAGGGACAGCGGGTGTCGTTCGACATCGAGAAGGGCCGCAAGGGCCTCGCGGCTGCCAACGTAAAAGCCCTGTAAGACCGGTTTCCGGCAGAGGCGCGTCCCCGATACGGCTGGAGCGCCTCTTTTTCGTTCCGGAGACCGGCACCCATGAAAGGAAAATCGCATGAGCAAGAAACTGTATGTGGGAAACCTGACGCAGAACGTCACGGAGGACGACCTGCGCTCCAATTTTTCCGAGGTCGGCAAAATCGTCTCCGTGACGATCATCAAGGACCGGTACACCGGCTACTCCAAGGGCTTCGGCTTCGTGGAGATGGACACCCCCGAGGAGGCCAAGGAAGCCATCGCCCGCTTCAACGGCGGCCAGCTCGACGGGAAGACCCTGACCGTCAGCGAGGCGAAGCCCAGGAAGGATGACGGCGGCGGACGGCCCGGCGGCGGCGGTTACCGGGGCGGCGGCGGTGGGCGGCCCGGTGGTGGCGGCGGAGGAGGATACCGCGGCGGTGGCGGCGGCGGGC
>JBFYXW010000082.1:0-2633 GCA_041310335.1 Syntrophaceae bacterium
CGGCTTCCCCGGTCTCCGGGAAGCCATGGACGCCTGGGAGCGTTGCCTCGCCGGCGGTTCCCTCCCCTTTCACGACCATTTCCGCTCCTGGCCGGACGAATCGCTTCCCGCCACGTGGAATGGCCTCCGGGACGTCCCCGCCGGCGCCATCCGGCTGATCCTGGCGTCCGCCGCGCGAATCGCCCTGGAGTTCCGTTCGGCCGAGGCCGCCCCAGTCGTCCGGGAGGCCGGCTGGGAAAAGGGGTACTGCCCTCTCTGCGGGAGCCCCGCCGGCATCGCCCGGATCCACGACAAGGTCACCCAGCGCTGGCTCCACTGCCTCCGCTGCGGCTGGGACTGGCGATTCGAACGGGTCCGCTGTCCCCACTGCGACCACGAGTCTCCCGAGGAGATGAACTATTTCTTCCTCGACGGGAAGACCCACGAGTCCGCCTTCACCTGCGAGGCCTGCAAGCGGTACATCGTCACCCTCTACCGCATCAGCGATTTGGGAAGCCCGGACCTGGACGTGGCGGCCCTGAGCCTCGTCCACCTCGACCTGATCCTTCAGGAGAAGGGATACCTGCCCCCGGACCCGTCCGGGTGGTCCCTTCTCGAATGACGCCGATTGCGGCGTCCCCGCGCAATGCCGGTCCGCCGACTTCCCGGCGTTTCCTCCGGTCCCGCACTCTATGTTTTAACTAACAGCATTGACAAATCGGTCGAAACCCCTTACGGATGCCAAGATTGGCATATGCCAAACAAGACATAGGCTAGGGGAGGATTTATGAAACTGACTCGCAGGAGGTTCCTTACCCTTTCGGGAGCCGTCGGCTCGGGGATTGCCCTGTCGTCCCTGGGCCTGGACCTGGCTCCGGCGAAGGCGTACGCGAACGAGCTGACCAAGATGGACCGCGTCCGGACGGCCAAGCAGGTGATCACGACCTGCTGCTACTGCTCCGTCGGCTGCGGCCTCATCTGCAGCGTCGACCGGAAGACCGGCAAGATCTTCAACATCGAGGGGGATCCGGAGCATCCCATCAGCGAGGGCTCCCTCTGCGCCAAGGGAGCGGGCTTCTTCGACCTGACGGAGGCCAACAAGTACCGGCTCCGCAAGGTCCTCTACCGGGCCCCCATGAGCGACAAGTGGGAAGAGAAGGACTGGGACTGGGCCCTGTCGAGAATCGCCCGCCTCGTGAAGGACACCCGGGACAAGGAATTCGTCCTGAAGAACGCCAAGGGCGAGGTCGTCAACCGCTGCGAGACCATCGGCCACCTCGGGAGTTCCAACGTGGACAACGAGGAGTGCTGGCTCATGAGCGTGACGACCCGGGCGCTCGGGCTGGTTTACATTGATCACCAGGCCAGGGTTTGACACAGTCCATCCGTTGCGGCTCTGGGAGAGTCGTTCGGCCGTGGTTCCATGACGAACCACTACATCGATCTGAAGAACAGCGACGTCATTCTCATCATGGGGAGCAACGCCGCTGAGCACCACCCCATCGCCTTCAAGTGGATCCTCAGGGCCAAGGAGCAGAACGGGGCCCGGATCATCCACGTGGATCCCCGCTACACCAGGACATCCGCCCGCTGCGACTACCACGTGCCCCTGCGGTCCGGCACGGACATCGCCTTCCTGGGCGGCATGATCAACTACATCATCAGCAAGGACAAGTGGTTCAAGGACTACGTCCTGAACTACACCAACGCGACGTGCATCGTGGGGGCCGACTTCACCTTCAAGGACGGCCTCTTCTCCGGCTACGACGCGGAGAAGCGGAAGTACAACAAGGACACCTGGGTGCTGGAAAGGGACGGCAAGGGGGTCCCGAAACGGGACATGACCCTCGGGCACCCGCGCTGCGTCTTCAACATGCTGAAGGCCCACTACTCCCGCTACACCCTGGAGAAGGTCTCCAGTATCACCGGCGTCTCGAAAGAGAACCTGCTCAAGGTGTACGAGGAGTACAGCGCCACCGGCGTGAAGGACAAGGCCGGCACGGAGTGCTACGCCCTGGGCTGGACCCATCACACCACGGGGAGCCAGATCATCCGGACCATGTCCATCATCCAGCTCCTCCTGGGCAACATGGGGATCTGCGGCGGCGGCGTGAACGCCCTCCGGGGGGAGCCCAACGTCCAGGGGTCCACGGACCATGCGATCCTGTACAACATCCTCCCCGGCTACCTGAAGATGCCGGCGGCATCCCAGGCCACCCTGGAGCAGTACCTGGAAAAGAGCACCCCCAAGTCCGGAGATCCCCAGTCGGCCAACTACTACCAGAACTACCCGAAGTTCTTCGTCAGCCTGCTCAAATCCATCTACGGCGAGAAGGCAACGAAGGAAAACGGGTTCTGCTACTCCTGGCTGCCCAAGCTCGATGACGGGAAGCCTTATTCCCTCATGCACCTCTTCGACAAGATGTACGAAGGGAAGGTAAAGGGCCTCTTCTCCGTCGGGACGGACCCGGCGGTCAGTTCCCCCAACACGGCCAAGGTCCGCAAGGCCCTGGAAAAGCTCGACTGGCTGGTAAGCGCCAACATCTTCGACAACGAGACCTGCTCCTTCTGGAAAGGCCCCGGCGTCGACCCGAAGCAGGTCAAGACGGAGTGCTTCCTCCTCCCCGCCTCCGCCACCATGGAGAAGGAGGGGA
>JBFYXW010000083.1:0-2531 GCA_041310335.1 Syntrophaceae bacterium
CCCCCGCCGGGATACTCCTCCTGGCCACGGGGCACCTGTGGGAGGGGATCGCCGTCAGTCTGGCGGGCGTCCTGGTGATCAGCATGGTGGATAATTTTCTTCGTCCCATCCTTCTGGGCCGGGACGTCCAGATGCACCCACTCCTGATCTTCCTGTCCACCCTGGGCGGCATCGCCCTGTTCGGGATCTCCGGCTTCGTCATCGGGCCGATCCTGGCGGCCCTGCTCCTGTCCATCCTGGACATGTACGAAGCGTCCCTCCAGCCGCCGCAAAACCCTTGAGCGATCCCGCGGGCCCGCGGGGCCTGGTTCCGGGAAGGCCCTAGCGTCCCGGCGGCAGGAACTTGGCGTAGATCACCTTGCCGTCGCCGGGCCCGTAGAAATCCGGGAGGAACGCCTCCCGGCGGAAGCCGCACTCCTCGTAGAATCGGCAGGCGGCCTCGTAGGCAGGCCGGGAAGAGGTGTCCGCGTAGATCCGGGTCGCCCCCGATTCCGCGCAGAGCCTCTCCGTCTCGGCGAGCAGCCGGGCGGCCACCCGGCTGCGCCGGCACGGCGGGGCCACCACGATCCAGTACAGGTCATAGCTGGAGGCCGTCCCGGGGATCCGGCCGAAGCAGGTGTACCCGGCCAGCTCCCCGTCCGCCTCGGCCAGGAGAAACTCGTAGCCGCTGGCTGCACCCCGGGCCAGGCGCTCGTCCACCAGCTCGACGGCGATGTCCTCCTCCTCGCGGGAAAAAACGCCGGAGGCGTGGACGACTTCCCGGACCCGGAGCCGGTCGGCCGGCTCCACCCTGCGCCTCAACGTCAGCATCTGTGCGTCCATGCTCGCCTCCCGTTACCGGGCATATCAAAATCCCGTCGTCAAGGCGAGACGAACTGTGCTACAGGAAGCCCATTCCGAAGGAAAAGACGGGAACCCCTCCGATGGGAATTCTGAAGCAGGAAGCATTGATCCTCGCCTCCGCGTCGCCCCGCCGCATCGAGCTCCTCGAGCGGGTGGGCCTGGCCTTCCGGGTGATGCCCAGCGGCCTCGAGGAGGCGGCCCAGCCGGGGGAAACCCCGGAGGAGAGCGTTTTGCGGCTCGCGGCGGCCAAGGCGGAGGCCCTCGCCCGGCTGCACCCGGACGCCTGGGTCCTCGGCGCCGACACGATCGTCGTCATCGACGGCAGGGTCCTGGGAAAGCCCGCGGACCGGGAGGAGGCGAAAGGGATGCTCCGGACCCTGAGCGGACGGGAGCACACGGTTTACACGGGCTTTGCCCTGCTGGCCGGGGGAGGGCACCGGACCATTCGTCGGGCGGTGGCCTCCTCCGTCCTGTTCAAGCCGATCTCGGAAGAGGAGATGAACTGGTACGTCCGGTCCGACGAGCCCTACGACAAGGCGGGCGGGTACGCCGTCCAGGGTATGGGCGCCTTTTTCATCCAGGAGATCCGGGGCTCCTACACGAACGTCATGGGGCTTCCCCTTTGCGAAGTCATGGAGGCCCTCCGCGAGGCGGGGGCCATCCGGTTCACGGACAATGGAAACGATCCCGTCGGTACGCGATAACATCACCCTCGTCCGGGAGGAGATCGCCCGGGCCGCCGCGAAGGCCGGACGGTCGCCCGCGGAGGTCCGCCTCCTGGCGGTCACCAAGACCGTGGACGACGACCGGATCCGGGAGGCCATCGCGGCGGGGGTGGACCTCGTCGGGGAGAATTACGTCCAGGAGGCCCGGCGCAAAATCGATCTCCTGGGCAGATCCCTGCCGTGGCACTTCATCGGTCATCTCCAGACAAACAAGGCCAAATACGCCGTCCGGCTCTTCGACCTGATCCACTCGGTGGACCGGGTCGAACTGGCCCGGGAACTGGACCGCCGGGCCGCCGTCGCGGGGGTGACCCTCGGGATCCTCGTGGAGGTCAACGTGAGCGGCGAGGCCACCAAGAGCGGCGTCCCGGCCCCGCAGGCGCCCGCCCTCGTGCAAGCCCTGGCGGAGTTGCCCGGCCTGTCCGTCCGGGGCCTCATGACCATGCCCCCCTGGTTCGACGATCCCGAGGAGGCCCGGCCACACTTCGCCGCTCTTCGGCGACTGGCGGAGGAGATCCGCCGGGAGCGCATCGAGGGGGTGTGCATGGAGGAGCTCTCCATGGGAATGACCAACGACTACCGGGTGGCCGTCGAGGAAGGGGCCACCATCGTCCGGATCGGCCGGGCCATTTTCGGCGAGCGGCCGACACGGTGAGGGAGGATTCCCCGTTGCTGGAGAGGCAGTACCGGCAGGCGAAGGAAATGGCCGAGCGGTTCGCCGCCGAGGCCGGCGAGCCCCTGTTTTACCGGGAAGGAAAGGAGGCCGTCGGGACTTCCCGGGACCTCCTGTTCTCCGAGGCCATGGCCCGGGACGCCGTCCGCATCATCGCCGGGCAGGATGACCCCCTCGGGCACGGGCTCCTGCACGTGGAAAAGGTGGCCGTGGACGCCGGGGCCATCGTCTTCCTGGAAGGGGCCCGGATGTGGGACGGCAACGGGGTCCGGCGCGTCGTCCTCCTGGTT
>JBFYXW010000084.1:0-20766 GCA_041310335.1 Syntrophaceae bacterium
TCCCCGCCGAGGTCCCGGATCTTTCGCTTCAGGTCGGCGTTCCCGGCATTCAGGCCCAAGGCCTTGCGGTAAGCCGCAAGGCCCTCTTCCTTCCGGCCCGCCTTGGCATAGGCATCTCCCAGGTGCTCGGCGATGGTCGGGTCTTCCGGAGCCAGCGTGGCGGCCTCCTGGAGGTGCCGGATGGCCTTTTCCAGGTCGTTTTTCTTGAAATAGACCCACCCCAGGCTGTCGATGATGTAGCCGTTCCCGGGCTTGATTTCCAGAGCCCGCCGGATGAGCCGCTCCGCCTCGTCGAGACGCAGGCCCCGGTCCGCGTAGCTGTAGCCGATGAAGTTCAGGGCGTCGGCGTGGTCCGGTTCGAGGACGAGGATCTTCTCCATGAGGACGATGCTTTCGGGAAAACGCCGTCCCTTCTCATAGAGGACACCGAGACTGTATGGCAGGTCCACGTTCCGCGGGTGGGCGGCCATCCCCCGGAGCAGCACCTCCTCGGCGGCCGTCAGGTTCTTCATCTCCTCGTGCAGGGAGGCCAGGTACAGGTAAAGCCCCGGGTAGTCCTTCCGCTTTTCCAGCGCCTGGACCGCCGTCTGCAGGGCTTCCTGCTTCCGGCCGGCCTTGCTCAGGAGTAGGGCCATCCGGACCCGGGCGTTTCCATAGAACTCCGACGTTTCCGGAATCTCGCCGTAGGCGGCGATCGCCTGGGCCACCTCCAGGCCCTCCTCGTAGGCGGACGCCAGCAAGTAGCGGACCCGCGCATCCGCGGGCTCTTCCTTCGCCAGGGCCAAAAGGAGGGCCGTCGCCCGGGGGTTGTCTTTCTTGTCCAGGTAAACCAGGGCGAGGGTCAACCGCACGTCCCGGTTGGCGGGCTCGATCTTCAGGGCATCCAGGAGGGTCCGTTCCGCCTCGTCGAAGCGTTCGAGCCGGAGGAGCATCTCCGCCAGCCGGAGACGCACCCCCATGCGAAAGGGGTACTGTTCCATGAACAGGCGGTACGTTTCCGCCGCCTTCTCGGTCTGTTTCCGGGATTCGTAGAGCTGACCCAGGTCGATCCAGGCAGGCTCGAACGCGGGCCGGAGGACCAGGACCTTCCGGAGGGACGCCTCGGCCTCCTCGTCCCGCTTCATTTCCCGAAGGATCCGCGCCCGGTGGTAAAGGGCCGATACCTGCTCCGGGTTGATCTCCAGGAGCCGGTCGTAACTGTCCAGGGCGCGGCCGTACTCCCGGAACGCGCTATAAAGGGCGGCCAGGTGCAGCCAGGCGGACTCGTTCCTCGGATCCAGTTCGAGCACCTTGCGGAACGACCGCTCGGCCTGGGGAACCTCCTTGCGGGCCGCGTGGGCGCCTCCGAGCAAAAGGTAAACCATGGGCTCCCGGGGGTGCCAACGCACCGCATCCCTCAATACCGAGATCACCTTCTCGGGCTTTCCCCGCTCCGCATAGAGAGCCGCCAGTTCGATGGACAGGTCGACGGATTGCCCGTCATACCGTTTTGCCGCTTCCAGTTCCGCGGTGGCCTCTTCCAGATTCCCGTTCAGGGTGTACAGAACGGACGCCGAATAATGGAACATCGCCTTGGCGTCGCCACCCGGTATTTTCGGCGCCACCCGGAGAGGCGCCCCGGCGCAGCCCCAAACGGTCAGGACCGTCGCGGTCAAGAGGAATGCAAGGGGTACGGGAAACCAGCGTCTCATGGTCGGCGCCTCATGGTGATGTCCGCTTCCCCGCAACGACGGGCCGGACGGCCTGCGATGCGGAAACGATCTGGATCCCCTGGCCGGCAAGAAGAGGGACGACCCGGCTGAGGGATCGGATGGTGTCGGGATAGGGATGCCCGATGAGAACGGTCGGCTGCCGGGAATCGGTTGCGGTGAGCCGCCGGATCCGGTTCAGCATGTCGGTCTCGCCGAGGCTGTCGTCGATGAAGGCGCTCCGCTCCGCGAAGGGAATGCCCGTCCGCTCCGCCGCCTCGCGGGCCCGACTCTGCGGGGTCGTCCGGCTGTCGATGAAGAAGAGGCCCCTCTCCCGGAGCGCCTGGAGGACGACGGCCATCTTGTCGGGGTCTTCGGTAAAGCGGGAACCCATGTGGCCGTTGGCGCCGCGCGCATGGGGCACCGTCCGGATCTCCCGCTCCAGCCGGACCCGGATCTCCGGGTCCTTCATGTCCGTCCGGAGGACCAGGGCCCCCGGATTGGCCCCTTTGCCCGGCCGGGGTTCCAAGGGCAGGTGGAGCAGAACCTCCCGGCCTTTCTCGTGGATGAGCCGGGCTGCCTGCTCCGAACGGGCCCCGTCGGGAAGGACGGCGAAGGTCAGGGGCGCCTCGATGGCCAGGAGTTGCCGCAACGGCGCCAGGTCGTGCCCGATGTCGTCGATGATGATGACGACCCGCCGCGGGGAGGAGGAGGCGGACATTTCCGGTGCGGGCCGCGTCCTGGCGGGATCGGTGCGAGCAGGCTCCGCTCGGACGTGTTTTCCGCGCTCGGGCGTTTTGTCGACGGCCAGAGACCTCTGCGGCGGCTTGCGGGCCGGGAAATCAGACCGGCGGGCCTCCCGCGGCCATTCCGAATGGAGAAGATAGGCGATCGCGACCATGGCGGCAACCGCCGCGAGGAAGGCGATCCACGCCAGGACCTTCCCCCACTTCCTGCTTTTCCTGCGTCCCATCCGCTCGTTCCGGCCGTTCCGTTCCGCCCGTGCAGGAGCGCCCGCCGGCCTCCGGGCCGGGGGCGCCGTTCCGTTTCGTTACCCGCTCCGGGCTCCCTGCCGGAAAAGGTCCCAGCTCTTGAGGATGTCGATGGCGCTCTTCAGCTGGTTGTCCTTGGTCACGTCGTCCATGGCTTCCCTCCTCGATCGCGGAAGATCGGGAGGCGAGGGTGCCTTTTCCTTGCCAGTCCCGTTTTCCCGGGGGGAACGGATGTGGCCGGCCAGGTCCTTTTCCCGCAGGGGCTCCTCGGCCGGCTCCTTCTCTCCCGCCGCCCTTGCCCGGCGGATGACGATGTCCGGCTGAATGCCCTCCGCCTGGATGGAGCGGCCCTTGGGAGTGTAGTATTTCGCCGTCGTGAGCTTCAGGGCCGAGCCGTCATCCAGGGGAATGACGGTCTGCACGGAGCCCTTGCCGAAGGTCTGGGTCCCCAGGACGAGGGCCCGCCCGTTGTCCTGCAGGGCGCCGGCAACGATCTCCGCCGCGGACGCGGTGCCCTCGTTGACGAGGATCACGATGGCGCAGGTCGGCTCGGTCCCGTTGTCCCGGGCCGAGGCCGCGCTCTCCACGGACTTCACCCGGCCCCGGGTGGACACGATGGTTCCCGACTTCAGAAAGAGGTCCGACACATGGACGGCCTGGTTCAGGAGGCCCCCCGGGTTGTTCCGGAGGTCCAGGACCAGTCCCTTGAGGGGCTTCGCCTTGCCGGCCACCTCCACCAGGGCCTTGCCCAGGTCGTCGGCGGTCCGCTCCTGGAAGGAGGAAACCCGGATGTAGCCGATCCCTTCTTCGATGACCCTGGACCGGATGCTCTTGATCTCGATGACGTCCCGGGTGATCGTGATGTCCTGAAGTTTCGGGCTGTCCTCCCGCGTGATGGTAATGATGACGTTCGTCCCCTTCGGCCCCCGCAGCTTCTTGACGGCATCCATGATGGTGATGTCCTTGGTGGACTTGCCGTCGATCCGGAGGATCATGTCGCCGGCCTTGACCCCCGCCCGGTAGGCCGGCGTGTCTTCGATGGGCGAGACGACGGTGAGGATGTCCTTGCGGATCGTGATTTCGATGCCGATGCCGCCGAAGCGGCCTTTCGTCTCGACCTCCAGCTCCCTGTACATGTCCGCCGTCATGTAGGAACTGTGGGGGTCCAGGGAGCGCATCATGCCGTTGACGGCCCCCTGGAGGAGAGTCTTGGTCTCCACCGGCTCCACGTAGTTTTTCTCGACGATGTCGAGGATCTCGTTGAAGGTCTTGAGACTCCGGTAGGTGCTCCGGTCCAGGGCCGCGACCGGGCTGTCCCCGGCCAGCCCCGCCAAGAGGACAAGGGCCGCCAGGGCAAGCAGCAGGGCCCCCGTTTTGGCCGTTTTTCTTTCCATTCATCCCTCCTCCGGCTCAGGTGTCCTGATTTGCCGGTCAAGGTGTGAAATCTACTTCTTTTGTCCCGAAAATGCCACCGCTAATTCGGTCCCGCCGGGTTGCCGGGCGCTCAATCCCTCCCTTTTCCGGGGCGCCGGTCCGCTTCCCCGGGCAACGCCACGCGGGCCGCCCCGCCGGAATTCCTGCCCGGATCCGGGCCCGGTCGGCCCACGGCCCAGTCGACCTGGCGGCAGATCCCCCGGATGATCTTCACCTCCCTCGCCTGGAGCTGCACCCGGGAGAACAGACGCCGGACGTGGAGCATCCAGTACTCGGGGTTCTGTGTGTTGATGAACCCGATCCGGGTGAGGACGTCCCGCAGGTGGCCGTACATGCCCTCCAGCTCCGCCGACGAGGCGAGGCGTGGCCGGAAGGCCGCCGGCGCACCCTCCGTGGCCATGAACAGCTCGTAGCAGAGGATCATCACCGCGTGGGAAAGGTTGAGGGAACGAAAGGCCTCGGAGGTGGGAATGTGGACGACGGACTGGCAGAGGCGGAGTTCGTCGTTGGAGAGCCCCTTGTCCTCGGGGCCGAACAGCAGGGCGATGCGGTTGTTCCGGCTCAGGTCCGCCGCCTGCCGGGCCATTTCCCGCGGGGAGACGCCGGGCCCGCGGGCGGAGCCGCGCCGGGCGGTGGTTCCCACGAGCCACGTGAATCCGGCCACCGCGTCTTCCAGGCGTTCGTGGCATTCCATGTTGTTCACCAGGTCCGCCGCAGCGTGGGTGGACCGCTGGAGCACCTCCTCCCGGTCGAGGGGCTCCCCTCCGACAACCACCAGCTTCCCGACCCCCATGTTTTTCGCGCACCGGGCCACGGAGCCCACGTTTCCGGAAAACTTCGGCCGGATGAGCACGACGGCCACGTTTTCCATCCGCACCCGGATTTCCGGTTCCGCTTTCATGTCCTTTCCAAGCCCACCTTTCCTCGCCTGCGGCAGCGACGGCGGAGACCCTACCACAAAACCGGGCGGTGCGCATTTTTTGATTGTCCGCGCTCCCGCCGTCTGCTATCGGGTTTCGGAAACACCGGTTTCCCGGGGCAGCCCGGGATGCCCACACGAGCCTGGACAACACGGCAGGACGCCCATGGAAGAAGTTCACCTCGAGAAGTTGGCCGAAGGCGCCCGGCTGGCCGGCGTTCCCCTGGACGCGGTGCAACGGCGCCGCTTTGGCCTGTACCTCGACGAGCTCCTCCTCTGGAACCGCCGCTGCAACCTCGTCGCGACGATGGACCCGGAAGAGATCGTCGTCCGCCACGTCCTCGACTCGCTGGCGCCGATCCCCTGGCTGCCCGGAATCGAGGGGCGCCTTCTGGACATCGGAAGCGGCGCCGGATTCCCGGGCATTCCCCTCAAGATCGCCCTGCCTTCCCTGGAGGTTTGCCTGCTGGAGGCCTCCCGGAAGCGGTCTTCGTTCCTCAAGCGCGTCCTGGGGCTCCTGGAGTTGAACGGCATCGAGGCCGTCTGGGGGCGCACGGAGGGATTCCTGGGCCGGGAAGGCATGGCCGGCTCCTTCGACTGGGTCATCTCCCGGGCGGTCTTTCCCCTGCCCCGTTTCGCCGCGGAGGGGTCACCGTTCCTGAGGCCGGGAGGACACCTCCTGGTCATGGCCGGACCCGGCGCCGACGACGGGTCCACCCCCCCGGCACCGGCCCTCCTGGAACGGGTTTCGAGCCACGAATACAGGCTCCCCTTCTCGGGGGACCGACGAAAAATGTTTATATATATAAAGCCTAGTTAAATCATATAGTTATCTGAAAAAATCTCCTTTGAAAAAACCTTGTTTTGTGGTACCGTTCCGTCGCGTCAGAGGGGTGCAAACGTTCCAGTCCCTTTCCCCAAAATCATGCGTAAAATCATAAGCATCGCGAACCAGAAAGGGGGGGTCGGCAAGACCACCACCGCCATCAACCTGGCGGCGACCCTCGCCGCGGCGGAACGGAGGACGCTTCTCATCGACGCGGACCCGCAGGGGAACGCCTCGAGCGGCCTGGGGGTCGACCCGGCAGCCCTCCGGGAGCGCAACCTGTACGCAGCGCTGAGCGGGGAGGGACCGCTCTCGGAGATGATCCTTCCCAGCCGCCTCCCGTTCCTCGACGTCATCGGCTCCAACCAGGACCTGACGGGCGTGGAAATCGAGTTCGTGGAACTCCAGGACCGGGAAAAGAAGCTCCGCCGGCTGGTCCGGTCACCGGAAATCGGCCACGAGTACGTCATCATCGACTGTCCCCCGTCCCTGGGCTTTCTGACCCTGAACGCCCTGGTGGCCGCGGACAGCGTGATCGTTCCCCTGCAGTGCGAATATTTCGCCCTGGAAGGGCTGGGCCGCCTCCTGGCGACGATCAAGCTCGTCCAGGCGAGGCTGAATCCCGCCCTGTCCCTGGGGGGGATCCTCCTGACCATGTTCGACGGGCGAAACCTCCTGTCCCGGCAGGTCAGCGACGAAGTCCGGCGGCACTTCGGGGACAAGGTCTTCCAGACCGTGATCCCGCGGAATGTCCGCCTCTCCGAGAGTCCGAGCCACGGACTTCCCATCATTCTGTACGACGTCCGTTCCCGGGGGGCCATTTCCTACATGGAGCTGGCCAAGGAAGTCATGGGGAACGGGGGAAGCGGGTCCTGATGTCGACGAAAGCATCCCTTGGAAAAGGCTTGGGGGCCATGTTTCCGGAATTGCTGGAGCGGGCGGGCGAACGCCCTTCCTACGTCCTGTGCGGAATCGAGGAGCTGGTGCCAAACCGCTTCCAGGCCCGGAAGGATTTCCGGGACGAGGAGCACCGGAGCCTGGTCGCCTCCATCCGGAAAAACGGCGTTATCCAGCCGATCGTGGTCCGCCGGGCGGCGGAGGGATACGAGATCATCGCCGGCGAGCGCCGCTGGAGGGCAGCCCAGCAGGCGGGCCTGAAGGAAGTGCCCGTGGTGATCCGGGAGGCTGGGGACCAGGATGCGGCGGAGTGGTCCCTGGTGGAAAACCTCCAGCGCGAGTCGCTCAACCCGGTGGAGGAAGCGGAAGGCTTTCGAACCCTGGCGGACCGATTCGGTCTCTCCCAGGAGGAAATCGCCCTGCGGGTCGGGAAGGACCGGTCCACCGTTGCGAATACCCTGCGTCTCCTGAAGCTGCCCCCGGAAATCCTGGACGGGCTCGCAAAAAAGAAGCTTTCCTCGGGCCACGCCCGCAGTTTCCTGGCCCTGGAGCCTTCCCAGGCGCAGCTTCAGGCCTACCGGGCCGTCCTCCAGCGGGAGTTGAGCGTCCGGGAGACCGAGCGGCTCGTCAAGGGCCTCCTGAAGGGAAAGGGGAAAACGGCCCGGAAAAAGGAACTAGACAAGGGGGAGCCCCTTCGCCAGCTGGAGGCTTCCCTGGCGAAGCGATTCCTGAGCGCGGTCCGGATACGCCCGGGAAAAAAGAGCGGACGGATCGAAATCCGCTTCTCCGGGGAGGAGGAGCTTCACCGGCTCATCCGCCTGCTCCTGGACGGAAAGCCCTGACCCGGGAGGCCTTCGTGGGGCCTGGTCTGTGTTGAAACGGAACGATCCGGGAGGAATCGGGCTTGAAAACCCACCGGACCAAGCACGCAATCATCTATCCACAGCTGTTGATAACCCTGTGGAAGAGGTAGACACTTAGTGGATATTATTTGGGAAAAAGCGATAGGAATCATCCGGTCGCACGTGAGCCAGCAGAATTTCGAAACCTGGATTCAGCCGGTCCGGGTCATGGGCTTTGAGGGCAACAACATTCAGTTTGTCGTGCCCAACAAGTTCTTCAAGGACTGGCTCGCGGACAATTACCTGGAGCTCATCAAGACAAGCCTGAAGGAGGTTTCGGGGATCGACCTGAACGTCCTCTTCTCCGTCAGCAAGGGAGAGGGCCGCCCGGCGGAAAGCCCCGCGGAGACGAAGAAGGCGGAGGGAAAATCGGCCCGGAAGCCTTCCCCGTCGAAGTACGAATCGAACCTGAATCCGAACTACAGTTTCGAGCGCTTCGTCGTCGGCTCCTGCAACCAGTTCGCCCACGCCGCCGCCGTGTCGGTGGGCGAACTGCCCGCAAAGAACTACAACCCGCTGTTCCTATACAGCGACGTGGGCCTGGGAAAGACGCACCTGCTCAACGCCATCGGCCTGCTCACGCACACCCTGTATCCGGACATGAACGTCGTCTACGTCTCGGCGGAGGAATTCGTCAACGAACTCATCAGTTCCATTCGCTACGACCGGACGCCGAAATTCCGTGACAAATACAGAAAAATCGACTGCCTCCTGATCGACGACATCCAGTTCATCGCCGGCAAGGACCGGACCCAGGAGGAATTTTTCCATACCTTCAACACCCTCCACGACGCGGGCAAGCAGATCGTCGTCACCAGCGACAAGTTCCCCAAGGACATCCCGAACCTGGAGGACCGCCTCCGCTCCCGTTTCGAATGGGGACTCATCGCCGACATCCACCCCCCGGACATCGAAACCCGGATCGCCATCCTGGAAAAAAAGGCCCAGGAAAACGGCATTCAACTGCCCAGCGGCGTCGCCCATTACATTGCCTCCAACGCCCTGTCGAACATCCGGGAACTCGAGGGGTTCCTGGTCCGGATCAGCGCCTACTCCTCCGTCACGGGGAAGCCGATCGACATGGACCTCGCCAAGGAGGTTCTCCGCAAGATCGTCCGCCAGAACGAGCGGGATGACATCACGATCGAGGAGATCATCCGGGTGGCCGCGGGCAAGTTCAACATCAAGCTGTCGGACCTGAAATCCAAGAAAAAGAGCAAGAACATCGTGATTGCAAGGCAGTCCGCCATGTTCCTGTGCCGCCGCCTTACCAACGCCTCGTTTCCGGACATTGGAGACAAACTGGGCGGACGGGATCACTCGACCGTGATCTACTCGGTCAACAAGATCGCCTCCCTGCTCGAAAAGGACGCGGCACTGAAGAAGACGATCCAGGAGATAGAGGAAGCGCTTTTGCAATCCTAGCCACAGCGGATCAACGCTTCATCAACAGAGTCTAGAAGATCCAAATCATGAATTTAGATAGAAATTTCATTTTTCATAAAGGTATCAACACCCCTTACTACGGCTACTGAATCAATTCATAAATCCAACAACATAAAAAGAGAAAGGGAGAAAGACATGGATTTCTGTATCAAGCGGGAGCTTCTTTTGGCTGGAATGCAGAGAACCGCGGGAATCGTCGAGAAGAAGACGACCATGCCGATCCTGAACAACGTCCTCATTGCCACCCGGACGGGAGGCATCAGCATCAGCGCCACGGACCTGGAGATTGCGGTGATGGCGGGATACGAGGCCGAGGTTCAGACGGAAGGCCGGGTAACCCTTTCCGCCCGGAAACTCCACGAACTCGTCCGGGAAACCCAGGGTGAAACCGTGCATTTCACGACGGACGAGAAAAACTTGGTGACCATCACCTGCGACAAGGCGGTGTACCGGATCCCCGGATTGGGCGCCGAGGAATACCCGAACATTGCGGAAGAGGAGGGAATCCAATATTTTTCGGTTTCCTCCGAGGAGATCCTGGAGTTGATCCGGAAGACCTACTTCGCCATTTCCACGGACCCTCTGCGCAAGAACCTGACGGGCGTCCTTTTCGAGTCGCTCCGGAAGGAAAACGGAACGGAGGTGCGCATGGTGGCCACGGACGGTCACCGGATGGCCATGTCCTGGTTGCTTCTGGAACCGGCAAGGGCGTTCCTCGAACTGGAAAAGGGCGTCATCATTCCCAGGAAAGGACTCGGCGAGATCCGGAAGCTCCTGGACGATGCGAACGGCGACGTCTGGGTGGGGATCCACCAGGGCATGTGTGTCCTCAAGACGGAAAACACGATTTTGAAGGTCCGTCTCATCGACAGCGACTATCCCGATTACCGGCGGGTCATCCCGGTGGAGAAGGGGTTTCCGGTCCGGTTCGGCCGGGATCGCGTTCTCCACGCCCTCCGCAGGATGAGCGTCATTTCCAGCGAAGGGTACAGCGGGGTGATCGTGAAAATGGCGGCGGACCGGATGGTTCTCCATTCGACGAATCCGGACGTCGGGGAGGCCAGCGAGGACGTGGAGGTCACCTACCAGGATCCGAACGTGGAGGTGGCCTACAACGTGAATTTCCTCATTGACGCCATCGAGGTGATCGGCGGGGAAAACGGGGTCTTCGAAATAGGCGGGGCGAAAAAGCCGGGAATCGTCCGGGCCGCCGACTCGGACCGCTATATGTGCATCATCATGCCCTTGAAGTTTTAAGGGATCGGATTTTAAAAAATGGTCGTCTCAGCAAGGAGTTGAACAGAAAGTCTATGGCAGACAATTACGATGCGGAAAGCATAAAGGTACTGGAAGGGCTGGAAGCGGTGCGCCGCCGGCCCGCCATGTACATCGGCTCCACCAGCAAGGAAGGCCTCCATCACCTGGTCTACGAGGTGGTGGACAACAGCGTGGACGAGGCAGCGGCTGGTTACTGCGACAACATCGTGGTCAAGATCCGGACCGACAACAGCGTCATGGTGGACGACAACGGACGGGGAATCCCCGTGGACATGCACCCCACGGAGGGTGTTTCCGCCGCCGAGGTGGCCCTCACGAAGCTCCATGCGGGGGCTAAATTTTCCAACGACAGTTACAAGATTTCCGGGGGCCTTCACGGGGTCGGGGTTTCCGTGGTCAACGCCCTTTCCGAATACCTGGAGCTGGAAGTACGGCGGGACGGGTTCCTGTGGGCCCAGTCCTATGCGGGCGGCATCCCCAGGATGCCCCTGGAGAAAGTACGGAAATCGAAGAGCCGGGGAACGAGGGTCACCTTCAAGCCGGATTCGTCGATTTTCGAGGAAACGGAATTCAGTTTCGACATTCTGGCCAACCGGCTCCGGGAGCTGGCCTTTCTCAACTCGGGCATCCGGATCACGCTCACGGATGAGCGAACCGAGCGGACCAGCGAATTCTATTACCGGGGCGGCATCGTGTCCTTCGTCGAGTACCTCAACCGCCACAAGAAAGTCCTCCACACCAAGCCCATCTATGTGGACGGAGCGCGGGAGGACTGCATGGTCGAGGTGGCCCTCCAGTACAACGACACCTATGCGGAGAACATTTTTTCCTACGCCAACAGCATCAACACCACGGAGGGCGGAACCCACCTGAGCGGGTTCCGCTCCGCCCTGACCAGGGCCTTCAACAACTACGGAACCGCCAACAACATCCTCAAGAACGGCAAGGAGTCCCTCAAGGGAGAGGACCTCCGGGAGGGTCTCACCTGTGTAATCAGCGTGAAGATCCGGGCCCCCCAGTTCGAGGGACAAACGAAGACGAAGCTGGGTAACAGCGACGTCAAGGGCCTCGTGGAGGGGATCGTCTACGAGAAGATCAACACCTACATGGAGGAGAATCCCTCCGTGGCCCGCCAACTCCTCAACAAGTGCCTGGATGCCTCCCGGGCAAGGGATGCGGCCCGGAAGGCCCGGGAACTGACCCGGCGGAAGAGCGCCCTCGAAGTGGGTGCCCTGCCGGGGAAACTGGCGGACTGCCAGGAGCGGGACCCGGCCCTGAGCGAGATTTTCCTGGTCGAGGGAGACTCGGCCGGCGGATCCGCCAAGCAGGGAAGGGACCGGAAGAACCAGGCCATCCTGCCGCTCCGGGGAAAGGTGCTCAATGTCGAAAAGGCCCGATTCGACAAGATGCTCCAGAACGAGGAACTGAAGGTCATCATCACCGCCCTGGGCACCGGCATCGGCCAGGACGATTACGAGGTGAGCCGCCTCCGGTACCACAAGGTGATCATCATGACCGATGCCGACGTGGATGGCCTCCATATCCGGACGCTTCTCCTCACCTTCTTCTTCCGCCAGATGCGGGAGTTGATCGAACGGGGCCACCTGTACATCGCCCAACCCCCCCTCTTCCGGATCGCCGACAAAAAGCGGGAGGTCTATATCCACAACGAGGAGGAGATGCGGAACTTCGTCCTGGAAAACGGCGTCGAGCGGATCCGCCTGGTGACGGAGAACGGGGTGTTTTTCACGGGGGGACGGCTCCTGGCGATGATCCGCAAGATCATGCGGATCCAGAGCATCGGGGAGCGCTTCGAAAAGGAGGGCATCGACCGGGACGTGATCCATTTCCTGGCCGGCGATTCCGATTTTTCCACGGCCTCGTTCCGGTCACCGGAGTCTCTTCGGGAAGTGGGGACCCGCCTGTCCGCCGGACTGGGGGGGGACGGTTGCGAAATCTCGTTCGTGGGGGATCCCGATCAGGACGAGAGCGCCCTGGGCCTCCGGATTCTTCGTCCGGGCAGGAAAAACGCCATGCTGCTCCAGCCGGAGGTCGTCAAATCGGCAAAGTTCAACGAGTTGAAGACCCTTTTCGGCCAGGTCCGGGCCCTGGGGGAGCCCCCGTTCCGGCTTTCCTTCGAGGGGGAGGAAGGGCTCGTGGAGCTTCCCTCCCTGGACGCCCTGGTGGAACACGTGCTGAACGCGGGCAAAAAAGGGTATCAGGTTCAGCGCTACAAGGGTCTCGGGGAGATGAACCCGGAACAGCTCTGGTCGACCACCATGAACCCGGAAAAGAGGACGCTCCTGCAAGTCCGGGTGGATGACGCCGTCGTGGCCGACGAGATCTTCACCACCCTCATGGGGGACCAGGTGGAGCCGAGGCGCGAATTCATTTACCGGAACGCCCTGTACGCATCGAATCTGGATGTTTAACGGGCCTTCGCCCGCAGCTTTCGAACGGGTCAGGGCCGGGTCGGTCCTGACCGCATTTTTTTGAGGACCTCGAGGAATGGACCAGTCTCTATTGCAGAAAAGCCTTCCCATCAACATCGAAGACGAGATGAAGAAGTCCTACATGGACTACGCCATGAGCGTCATCATCGGGCGCGCCATCCCGGACGTCCGGGACGGGCTCAAGCCGGTTCACCGGCGGGCCCTCTTCGCCATGCACGAGATGGGGAACCGCTGGAACAAGGCCTACAAGAAATCCGCCCGCATCGTCGGGGACATCATCGGCAAGTACCATCCCCACGGAGATTCCGCCGCCTACGATACCATCGTCCGGATGGCCCAGGACTTCTCCATGCGCTACCCTCTCGTCGACGGCCAGGGAAACTTCGGTTCCATCGACGGGGACCCGCCGGCGGCCATGCGCTACACCGAGGTCCGCATGTCCCGGATCGCCGAGGAGCTCCTGGCGGACCTGGAAAAGGACACCGTCAATTTCACCCCCACCTACGACGAATCCATGGAAGAGCCAACGGTCCTGCCCGCCCGGATCCCGGAGCTGCTCCTGAACGGAAGCTCCGGCATCGCCGTGGGGGTGGCCACGAACATCCCTCCCCACAACCTGGTGGAACTGGTGAACGGCATCATTGCCCTGATGGCCAGCCCGGAAATGACCGTGGAAGAACTGATGCGGATCATTCCGGGGCCTGACTTCCCGACCGCCGGGTTCATCAACGGACGCGGCGGCATCCTCGACGCATATCGCACCGGCCGGGGAATCATCCGGGTCCGCGCCCGGGCGCTCATCGAACGGAATGCCCGGACGGACCGGGAGAGCATCGTCGTGACGGAGTTGCCGTACCAAGTCAACAAGGCGAACCTCATCGAGAAGATCTCCGAGTTGGTCAAGGAGAAAAAGATCAGCGGAATCGTCGATTTGCGGGATGAGTCGGACCGGGAGGGCATCCGCGTCGTCATGGACCTCCGGAAGGATGAGATGGCCGGCGTCGTCCTGAACCAGCTCTACAAGCACACGCAGATGGAGAGTTCCTTCGGCATTATCTTCCTGGCCATCGACGAGGGACAGCCCCGCGTTTTCAACCTCAAGGAGATCCTCGAGCGCTTCGTCGACTTCCGCCGGGAGGTCGTGATCCGCCGGACCACCTTCGACCTGGCCCGGGCCAGGGAGCGGGCCCATATCCTGGAAGGGCTCCTCGTCGCTCTCGGCCGGATCGACGAGGTCATCGCCGTCATCAAGGCCTCCGGTAGCCCTGCCGAGGCGTCCGACGCCCTGATCGCCACGTTCGGGCTCTCGGAGGCCCAGGCCAAGGCGATCCTGGAGATGCGGCTCCAGCGGCTCACGGGACTCGAGCGCGGCAAGATCCAGCAGGAATACGAACAGACGATGGCCCTCATCGGCGAGTTGCAGGCCATTCTCGACGATCCCGCAAAGGTCCTGGAGGTCATCGGGAAGGAACTGGTGGAGATCCGGGACCGCTTCGGAGACGAGCGGCGGACGGAGATCGTCGCCAGCGTGGACGACATCGACGTGGAGGACCTGATCGTCGAGGAGGACATGGTCGTCACAGTGTCCCATTCGGGCTATATCAAGCGGAACGCCGTCAGCCTCTACCGGAGCCAGCGCCGCGGCGGCCGGGGCAAGGTGGGGATGGCCACGAAGGAAGAGGATTTCGTGGAGAGCGTCTTCATTGCCAGCACCCACAACTACATCCTGATCTTCTCGACCCAGGGCCGGGTATACTGGCTCAAGGTCTACCAGATCCCCCAGGCGGGCCGGGCCGCCAAGGGGAAGGCCATCGTGAACCTCATCTCCCTGTCCCCGGCGGAGCGGGTGGCCGCCATCCTGCCGGTGCGTTCCTTCGAGGAAAAGAAGTCGGTGGTCATGGTGTCGAAGAAGGGCATCATCAAGAAAACGGAGCTCCAGGCCTTTTCCAATCCGCGCTCGACGGGGATCATCGCGGTCTCCGTCGACGAGGGGGACGAACTGATGGACGTGAAGCTCACCTCCGGGGGGCAGGACATCTTCCTGGCCACCCGCCTGGGCATGTCCATCCGCTTCCAGGAAGACGATGTCCGCGACATGGGCCGGACCGCCCGGGGCGTCCGGGGGATCCACCTGGAAGAGGACGACGAGGTGGTGGGCGTCGACATCCCCGTCGAGGGCAGCACCATGCTCACGGTTTCCGAAAAGGGGTTCGGCAAGCGGACGGACATCGGCGAATACCGGCTCCAGGGCCGGGGAGGCCGCGGAACCATCAACCTGAAGACGGTGCCCCGGATCGGAAACGTCTCGGGAATCCTCCAGGCCATGGGGCACGAGGACATTCTCCTCATCTCCAGCGCCGGCAATATCATCCGGGTGAAGGTGGAGGAGATTCCCGTCATCGGCCGGTCCACCCAGGGGGTCAAGCTGATCGACCTGGCCCCGGAAGAAAAGCTCGTCGGTATCGCCCGTGCCGAGAAGGAGAGCGAGGAGAAGGACGAGGGCAACGGGTTTGCCGCCGAGGAGGGGAACGGCGGCCCGGATGGGGACGAGTGATCCGGAGGGACTCCGGGGTGCGCCGGATGGCGCGGGATGCGGGGGACGCTGCGGGCGGACGTTTTTCAGGGACCCGTCGAAGAAGATGAAGAACCGGCTGTGGCTCAGGATGATGCTCCTGGCGGCCCTGGTGGCCGCGGCGGCCTGGGTGTTCGTCCACTTCGAGCTGGGGGGCTATTTCGCCGACCGGCAGCGGATGATCCACTCCCTCGAATCCTACGGCCCCCTGTCGGTCGTGGCGTTCATGGTCCTGCAGGTCCTGCAGGTCATCCTGGCGCCCATTCCCGGGGAGGTGACGGGGTTCATCGGGGGCTATCTGTACGGCCCCCTGCTGGGGACGCTCTACTCCACCGTCGGCCTGACCATCGGCTCCTGGCTCGCTTTCGGGCTGGCCCACTGGTTCGGGCTGCCCCTGGTGGAGCGGTTCGTCAATCCGTCCCTCGTCAAGAAATACGACCGCTTCATGGCCCGGCAGGGCACGGCGGTCGCCTTCTTCCTCTTCGTGCTTCCCGGCTTCCCGAAGGATTCCCTGTGTTACATCCTGGGGCTCAGCCACATGAAGGTGGGGCCCTTCCTGGTCGTCTGCACCGCGGGCAGGCTCCTGGGCACGGCCGGTCTGTCCATCAGCGGCATGATCGCCCGGGAACCCTGCCGGGAGAACATCCCCTGGATGATCGCCCTGGCGGTCGGGTCGCTCCTGTTTCTCCTGGCCTACTTCTGGCGCCACGAGATCATCCGTTACGTCCGCCGGCCAAAACCGCCGGAACCCCCGGGAGCGAAACCGTGAGCTTCTACCGGATCATCGACCACACGGCGGACCTGGGGATCGAAGTTCCGGGGGCCACCCGGGAGGACGTCCTGGCAAGGGCCGCCGAGGCCCTCTTCGACCTCCTGGCGGAGCGGGACCGGGTCCGGGAGTCGGTCGCCCGGACCGTCCGTGCCGAGGGGGAGGATGCGGCGGACCTGCTGGTCAATTTCCTCCGGGAATGCCTGGCCCTGTACTCGGGGGAGGGATTCCTTGTCCGCAGCGCCCGGGTGCGCCTGGGGGAGGGGGCGACGTTGGAGGCGGAGGTCCGGGGCGAGCCCTACGATCCAGACCGCCACCGGGTCCGCAGGGAGATCAAGGCCGTCACCTGGCACGGGGCCGCCCTGGAGAAGACCCCGGAAGGGTGGACGGGGAGGGTCATCTTCGATGTCTGACATCCCCCTGAAACAGCTGGACGAATTCCGCTGGAAAATCGAGCCGACCGGCGGCATGCGTGTCCCGGGGATCCTCTACTCGAGCCGGGCGCTCCTGAAGACCGCCGACGAGGGGGTCCGCCAGGTGGCCAACGTGGCCCACCTCCCGGGGATCGTGAAGGCCTCCCTGGCCATGCCGGACATGCACTGGGGCTACGGGTTCCCCATCGGCGGCGTGGCTGCCTTTGACCTGGAGGAGGGTGTCGTGTCCCCCGGGGGGGTCGGCTACGACATCAACTGCGGCTGCCGCCTCGTGACCACTCGGCTGTCCTTCCCGGAAATAAGGGATTCCCTGAAGGACCTGGTCCAGAGCCTCTTCCGGGGCATCCCTTCCGGGGTGGGTTCCACGGGCGCGCTGAAACTCTCCGAGAAGGAGCAGCGGCGCGTCCTGGTGGAGGGAGCCCGGTGGGCCGTGGAACGGGGCTACGGGAGCGAGGCGGACCTGGAAACGACGGAGGACGGGGGGCGCCTAGCCGGGGCCGACCCGGACAAGGTGAGCCCCCGGGCGCAGGAGCGGGGGCGCCCGCAACTGGGGACCCTCGGGTCGGGAAACCACTTCCTGGAGATCGAGGTGGTGGACGAAATCTTCGATGCCGAGGCGGCCCGGGTCTTCGGCCTGGAGCGGGACCAGGTGGCCGTCATGATCCACAGCGGTTCCCGGGGCCTGGGGTACCAGGTCTGCGACGACTTCCTGGCCCGGCTGGTAAAGCACGTCCGGACCCTGGACCTGAACCTGCCGGACCGGCAGCTTGCCTGCGCCTACCTGGCCTCGACCCAGGGGAAAGACTACCTGGCCGCCATGGCCTGTGCCGCCAACTACGCCTGGGCGAACCGCCAGATGCTGATGCACGGGACCCGCGAGATCTTCGAGAAGACGCTTTCGAAAGGCCCCCGCGACCTGGGAATGCGCCTCCTCTACGACGTCTGTCACAATATCGCCAAAATCGAAACCCTCCCGGTGGACGGCCGGGAGCGGACCCTCTGCGTGCACCGGAAGGGGGCCACCCGGGCCTACCCGCCGGGGCATCCGGCCCTGCCGTCCCGTTATCGCCCCGTCGGCCAGCCGGTCCTCATCCCCGGGGACATGGGCGCCGGTTCCTATGTCCTGGCAGGGACGGAGCGGGCCTTCATGGAGACCTTCGGCAGTTCCTGCCACGGCGCCGGCCGGGTCATGAGCCGCACCCAGGCGGTCAAGTCGAGCCGGGGGCGGTCCATTGCCCGGGAGCTGGCCGAACGGGGGATCCTGGTCATGGCCAGCGGGAAGGATACCCTCCGGGAGGAGGTCCCCGAGGCGTACAAAGACCTGGAAGCCGTGGTGGACGTGGTCCACCGGGCGGGAATCGCCCGCAAGGTGGCCCGCTTGCGGGCGGTGGGGTGCATCAAGGGCTGAACAGGGGGGACCCCGGGACGGCCTAAGCTGCCGGCGCGCCCCGGGGTGAGGGGGTTCGATTTAGGCCGCCTCCCTGGACGGCGAGGCGGTTTTTCCCTGGGTGGATGTCCGTCTCTCGACGGCTCACTTTTTCATCAGGTCCACGTAGGTCTGAACAATGATGTAGATCGCGTAGTCGAACATCAGGATCGTGCGGCTCTGGCTCTCCGCGGCGTGGTGGTGCTCCACCGCCGTGATGAACACGGCCTGGGAGGTGGAGAACAGCCACATGTGACGCCGCATCAGGGTCAGGGCGTAGACCACCTCGGGAAGGGGGATCTTCTCCCGGAAGCGGGCCTCCGCGTACTTGGAGAACAGGGTCTGCGCCTCCTCGAAGGGGTTGTCCGAATAAAACAGCTTGCGGAAATTGGTGTAAAAGTACATCGCCTGCTTCTTCGCATTCTCCTCCGACATCTTGTGATAAGAAGGCGTCCGGGGATTCATCCGAACGTTGTTGTACCATTGCTGGGCAATCGTATCGGCGTGACGCTCGGTGATCTCGATCAGCTTCGTGGCGTAGGATGTCATGGCCTGCCCCTCCTTTTTTCTTGGAAAAGTCACATGCGGAAATCCGGATCTGCCGGGCCGACTCCCGTAGCGTAGCGCCGGATCATTTTTTCACTCGGGCCGCCTTTTTCAGGCCTTCCTCCGCTTCCTTCTGCTCCGTGATGTCCTCCAGGGTCTCCACGGCCCCGACGAGATCTCCGTGGGAATCCCGGATCGCCGCCGCGGTGAACCGGAGCCACCGGCCATTCTTTCCCAGAGCAGGGAAGAAATCCGTCGCCTCGTAGGACTCCTCGATCAGGCCGGATTTCTGGTATTTCCCCGAATACCATTTCGGCACCTTCGCCAGCGCACTGTCCACCAGGAGATCCGCCATGCAGGGCCGCTCCTGAGAGTAGAAGGCGCGCCAGTGCTGGTTGGTGCCCACGATTTTCGAGGCGGGGATGTTGCTCAGTTTTTCCAGGGCCCGGTTCCAGTAGAGGATCTTGTGGTCTTTGCCGATGACGAAGGCGGGGATGGAAAATCCCTGGATCACGCTGCGGAGCCGCTGCTCGTTCTCGATGACGGCCTGTTCGATCATCTTGCGTTCCGTGATGTCTTCCAGGGTCTCGATGGCCCCCAGGAGAACCCGCTGGGAACTGCGGATGGGAACGGCGATGAAGCGGAGCCAGCGGCCGTTCTCCCCCAGGTCGGGGAAGAAGCCCTCCGCCTCGTAGGTCTCGTCGAGGAGCTTCGATTTTGCCACCCCCTTGTACCATTCCTGGATGATCTCCGGCGTTTCGTTGACCAGCAGGTCCGCCATGCAGGGCCGCTCCTTGGCGTAGAAGGCCCGCCAGTGACCGTTCGTGCCGATCATCTCGTTCGCGGGGATCTTGCTCAGCTTCTCCAGGGCCCGGTTCCAGTAAATCACCTTGTGGTCCAGGCCGACGACGAAGGTGGGGATGGGAGACCCCTCGATGACGTGGTAGAGACGCTGCTCGATTTCCCGCTGGTTCAGTTCGGCCACCTTCTGGTCCGTGATGTCCTCCAGGGTCTCCAGGGCGCCCACGAGACGTCCGCCGTCGTCGCGGACAGCCGCGGCGGTGAAGCGGAGCCAGCGGCCCTCCTCGCCCAGGGCGGGGAAGAAGTCCGTCGCCTCGTACGCTTCCTCCAGCAGGTCCGATTTCCGGTATTTGCCGGCGTACCACTTGGGGATCCGCTCGGAGATGCCGTTGAGGATCAGGTCCGCCATGCAGGGCCGCTCCTCATCGTAGAAGGCGCGCCACTGCCGGTTGGTGCCCACGATCTCCGAGGCAGGGATGTTGCTCAACTTTTCCAGGGCCCGGTTCCAGTAGAGGACCTTGTGGTCCGTCCCGATGACGAAGGCGGGGATGGAGAAGCCCTGGATGATGCTGTGGAGAAGAACGCTTGACACGGCCATGGCCGGCGAGGCGGGGACCGGCTTTTTCGTTTTTCCCTTGCCCTTTGTTGTCTGCCTGGTGACGGATTGCTTTTTCATGAAGTCCTCCTTTCATGGGGACGACAAGCGGTCCGAACAGCGGAGAGATCCCGATCGGTCTCTTCTCGAACGCGCTTCGCCTTGCGCCGCTGTCGCGGGGCGAAGCCGTCCGGGTTGGAATACACCCCGGGCCGGCGTGATGCGGCAGCCGGTCCGGGGGTTGCCGGGGATGGCGCGGCCCCGGCAGGTTTACGGGAATTTCGCCCGGAAAGACGCCTTCACGATCTCCGCGGCCTGGTCCACCGACAGGCCTGCCGTGTTGAGGACCAGGTCGTAGTGGGACGGGTCGGCGATGTCCTCCCGGAAGTATTTCTTGATGAAGGCGGCCCGATCGGCCTCCGTCTTGATCACGTAGCCCTCCGCCTCGTCCCGGGCGTACTTCCGGTCTTTCATGACCTTGGCGATGCGCTGCTCCAGGGGGCCGATGAACCGCAGGCGGAAGGTCTGTTCGAGGGGCAGGATGAACTGGGCTCCCCGGCCGACGATGAGGGCGTTCCCGTGCTGTCCGATCGTGCCGATGACCTTCGTCAGGTGCTTCAGGTAGACGTCGGGCCAGAGATGCCGGGCGGTGAAGAGCGAGGTGAGCCATGTGTCCAGGGTGGACACGTTCTTCTCGTCCAGGGTCGCCACGACCTTCTCGCTCATGCCGGCGCGTTCGGCCACCCGGGAGATGAACTGCCCCCCCATCAGGTCCAGCTTGAGTTCCG
>JBFYXW010000086.1:0-9208 GCA_041310335.1 Syntrophaceae bacterium
TGAACACCCTGCATCACGTGCAGAGGCTGAACGACGGCATGAGGATCCGGGCCGTCATCGGCGGTTTTCACCTGCTCAGTGCCGGCCGCGAGCGCCTCGAGCGGACCATCGCCGCCCTGCGATCCCTGGAACCGGACAGGGTGGTCCCCTGTCACTGCACCGGCGATCCCGCCACGGCCATTCTTCTCGACGCCTTCGGACCAAGGGGGACCCACGGCGAGGCGGGCCTGAGGCTTGTCTTCTGAAGAATGCGGGATGAATGGTGTGCGGTCATGAAAGGGCCCCTTGCCCGCAGGATATCCTTTCCAGGCCGCGCCCGAAACGCTTGCTTTCCGGGAACGTTCGTGCTGTATTGAAGGCGCGAAGGGATCAGAAAAGGGTTCACCCGTCCAGCCGTATTTTCGTTTTTCGCCAGGTTTTTTCTTCGAATCGTTTTCCCCAACAACCCATAAAAGTCCGCAACCGGAAGATCCGCGCAATGTCCCCCTCGGGGGATTCGGATACGGGGCGTCCTGCCGGCGGCAGGAGCGAGAAGCAGGGGAGCGGCGCACACCCAATCCAGAACGAAAGGGGGGAGAACCAATGCAACTCTACATCATTCTCATGAATCTGACGGATCAGGGGATCCGCACCGTGAAGGACTCGACGCAGCTGATCGCCGAGGCGAAGAAGGCCTTTGAGAAACAGGGGGGGGTCGTGACGGGGGTCTACCTGACCATGGGCGAGTGGGACTATGTGGCCCTCTGCGAGGCCCCCAGCGATGAGGTCGCCGTCAGTTTCGTGCTGGCGCTGGGTGCCACGGGCAACGTCAGGACCCACACCATCCGGGCGTTCAAGCCGGAAGCGATCGGCGAGATCGGGTTCGTCATCTGACGGTCCGCTTTGATCGAGGAAACCATGGCCTGCCGGAATGCCGTGAAGGGAACAGATCGAGGGCTCGTGCGCCGCTTTCGACCATCGCCCCGAAGAAACCCGGCGGTTCATCCCCGATTCCAGGCATCGGCGGGCCGGATGTGAAAAAAGGACGGAGACCCGGCGGAAAATGTGGTACGGATGTCATCACGAGATCAACGAGGAGGTCTGGGGATGGCTTCTGCGAACGCCGGGCAGGAAGAAAAAAATGTCTGGAAGGTCGTCCGGGTGACCCCGGAAAACCATGACGTGAACTCGGTCTACCTGGAAGGAACGGACCAAAAATTTGCCGGCCGGAAGGCCGGCCAGTTCGCCTCCATCCGGATCCTGAGACCGGAAGGCTGGAGTGAGCCCCACCCCTTCACCATCTCCGCGGCGCCGGAGGATTCCCTCCTGCGCATGACCATCAAGAAGGAGGGTGCCTTCACCTCCTCCATCCCCGACCTCATGCCGGGTGCGCCCGTGAAGCTCGCGGGGCCCCTCGGCGTCTTTTGCAAGTCCGTCGACGGCCAGCCCGAGATCGTCATGATCGCCGGGGGGGTGGGCATCACGCCGTTTTTGAGCGTGCTCCGGCATTTCCGGAACCGGAAGGCGGACAACAAGGTCGTCCTCTTCTGGTCGAACAAGACGTTCTCCGACATCTTCTGCCTGGAAGAGCTTTGCGCCATGACCTGCAACCTTCCGGTCACCGTCGTGCACTGCCTGAGCCGGGAAGAGGATGTGCAGGGATACGCCGATCCGGACGTTCCCCGGGTGATCTACGAGAAGGGGAGGTTGAGCGCCGAGGTCCTGAAACGGCACGGGGTGAGAAGGGAAGCATCCTTCTATCTCTGCGGACCGCCGCCGATGATGGATTCCGCCCTGAAGGAACTGGAATCCCTGGGCGTGGATCCGGCGGCGGTGGAGCAGGAACGGTTTGTCTGGAAAAAGTAGCGCCCCGGACCCGCTGTGTCGAGAGGACCTTCCGTTTCAGTTGGACGTAAAAAAGGCCTCGATTTCCTGGAGACGCGTCGCCTCGTTCCGATACAGGGCGTGGGCTTCCTCCAGGCCGATCCTCTTGAACCAGATCCGGTGGCCCGGCATGGCCTGGGCAACCTTCGGCAATTCCGTCGAGACAACCGTGGCGATTTTCGTGTAGCCCCCCGTGGTCTGTTCCACCAGGAGGATGATGGGCTGACCGTCCGCGGGGACCTGGATGTTCCCCGGCAGGACCGGCTCGGAGATGATGCTCTGGGGGACGCCCGGGTCGTGATGAATGGGCGGGCCCTGGAGGCGGTATCCCATGCGGTCCGCTTCGGGCGTCACGAGGAACTCGGCGTCGTAGAAGGTTTCCAGGGCGTCCTGGAAGACTTCCTCCTGGGGACCGGCAAGGACCCTGAGCACGATGTCGGGCCGGTAGGTGGGAATCCAACGATAGGGCAGCCGCCGCGGCGCCGCCAGGAGGTTGCCCGCACCCCGCGGGAGGACGTCGTCCTTTCTCAAGGCCCTTCCCTCCACTCCCCCGATTCGGGCCTTCAGGCAGGTGGCGCGGCTGCCCATGACGACGGGCACGTCGACTCCCCCCGTTACGGCGAGATAGGCCCGGCAGCCCGAAGCGGCGTTATGCAGCTTGACGATGTCCCCCCTCTTGACCCGGAAAGAGCGCCACATCTGCACGGGCTGGTCGTTGACGGTGGGGGTCATGTCGGCCCCGGCCAAGGCCATGTCGGCGTCGCAGAGGACCTCCAGCGACGGTCCCTGGAGTGTGATTTCCAGCACCGCCGCCTGGACCGGGTTTCCCGCCAGGAGGTTGGCGACGCGGTAGGCGAACCCGTCGAGCGCACCGGAGGGCGGAACGCCCCGGTCGATGAAGCGGTAGCGTCCCCCGTCCTGGACCGTCGTCAGGGAGCCCGGCGCGAGCACGCGGAAGGCGTCCATCAGGCGTTTTCCTCCTGGTGAAGGTGGTCGTATTGAGCTTCCGGAATCGGGAAGAAGCGGATCCGGTCGCCCGCCTCGTAGAGAAAGGGGTTTTCCCGTTCCGGTGCGAAGAGCCGCAGCGGCGTACGGCCGATGATCTGCCACCCCCCGGGGCTGTCCACGGGATAGATGCCCGTCTGGGTCTCGGCGATTCCGACGGAGCCGCCCGGGAGGAGGGTCCGGGGCGTTTCCCGGCGCGGGGTGGCGATCCGGGCGTCAAGGCCGCCCAGGTAGCAGAATCCCGGGGTGAAGCCGATCATGTAGATCGGATAGTCCGTGCCGGCATGAATGGCGATGACCTCCTCCGGGGTCAGACCGCTGTGGGCTGCCACGAAGCCGAGGTCCGGCCCGTGCTCGCCGCCGTAGCGGACGGGGATCTCGACGATGCGGGGTGGCGGGATCTCTACCTCCCTGAGGTGTCCCTCCAGTTCGTCCAGGACGATCGACAGGCGCTCCGGGGATGTCCGCAGGGGATCGTAGCGGAGGGACAGGGACCGGTAGGCGGGGATGACGGACAGGACGCCCTCGGGAAGGTTTCGCCTGAGGAGCGTCGCGGCGGCCCGGACCTTTTCGTTCACGGCGGGGTCGATCCCCTCGCCGTACTCCACCAGAACGGCCAGGTCCCCGCTGGGACGCAGGCGGGGCTTGTCGAACAGGACGGAAGCCATGACCAACTCCACCCTCCAGCATTGAAAGTCTGCCGCGGGCCGCGAAGGACCGCCCTTTCCCGTCTCCGGGGTCGTCTGCCGGCCTTTTCGGCTACGGACCGAGAAAGGTCCCCAGGGGGGCGACCCGCACCCCGCCCTTCCCGAGGACGTCGCGGATCCGCTTCACCAGCGCCACCGCCGCGGGGTTGTCGCCGTGGACGCAGAGCGTGTGGATCTCCATTTCCAGGACGGTTCCGTCGACGGCCACCACCCTTCCGTCCCTTGCCATCCCCAGCGCCCGCTCCGCCGCGACCTCGGGATCCTCGATGACGGAGCCGGGCATCGACCGCGGGGCGAGCTTCCCGTCGGGCGTGTAGGCCCGGTCCGGGAAGGCCTCGAAGGCGACCCGGATCCCCTCCTCCCCGGCGATCCGCCGGACAAGGGGCGCCTGGGCGCCGCCCAGGGCCAGGTAGACGAGCCCTCGATCGACCCGCGCCACGGCCCCGATGAGGGCGCGGAGCATGGACTCGTTTCCGACGCTGTCGTTGTAGAGGCTCCCGTGGGGCTTCACGTGCTGGAGCCCGACGCCGTGGGCGGCGCAGAAGGCCCGGAGGGCCCCGACCTGGTAGATCACGTAGTCGCGGATCTCCCCGGGGGAGCACTCCATCTTCCGGCGGCCGAAACCGGCGAGGTCCGGATATCCCGGGTGGGCGCCCACGGCCACGCCGTGCTCCCTGGCCATCTCCACCGTCCGGTACATGACCCGGGCGTCGCCGGCGTGGAAGCCGCAGGCCACGTTGGCCGACGTCACGTGCCGGATCGCCTCGGCATCCATTCCCAGGTTGTAGACGCCGAAGCTCTCGCCCAGGTCGCAATTGAGGTCGATCGTTTTCATTGGGACGACTCCGTTATCCGCCCTTCATCCGGTTGGGCAGGTAGAGGGCGATGTCGGGGAAGACCGTGAGCAGCACCGTCGCCAGGAGCATGAGCAGGAAGAAGGGAAACGCCGCCTTCGCGATGCGGAAAAGGCTGTCGTTGTTGAGCCCGCTGATGACGAAGAGGTTGAAGCCCACGGGTGGTGTCACCTGGGCCAGCTCGATCATGACGACCAGGTAGATGCCGAACCAGACCAGGTCGAACCCGGCGGCCTCCACGAGGGGCAGGACCAGCGGCGCCGTCATGACAATCATGGAGAACCCGTCGATGAGGCACCCCAGGAAGAGATAGAGCACCGTCAGGATGGCGATGAGCATGTAGGGGGAAAGGTGCATGGAGACGACGAATTCCGTCAGGGCCCGCGTGATCCCCAGGAAGCCAAAGACGTTCGAGAGGTAAGAGGCGCCCATGACGATGAGCATGATCATGCAGCTCGTTTTCACCGAGTTGATCAGGCTCGTCCGGAGGATGTCCCAGGACAGGCTTCGCGTGGCGGCGGCGAAGAAAAGGGCCCCCACGACCCCCACGCCGCCGGCCTCCGTCGGGGTGGCCCAGCCCAGGTAGATGCTCCCCAGCACCAGGAGCACGAGGAACACGACGGGGGCGATGGCGGGGATGGCCCGCAGCCGGTCCATCCAGGTGAACCGGTCCTCCGCCTTTGGCGCCAGGGCGGGGTTGATCGCACAGCGGAGGAAGATGTAGCCGTTGAACAGAAGGACGATCATGAGGCCGGGGAGGAAGCCGGCGATGAAGAGCTTGCCGATGCTCACGTCGCCGATGATGCCGTAGACGAGCATGACCATGCTGGGGGGGATCAGGAAACCCAGCGTCCCCGCCCCGGCGAGGGAGCCGATGGAGAGGTCGTGATCGTAGTTGCGCTTTTCCAGTTCCGGGACGGTGATCTTTCCGACGGTGGCCGTCGTCGCTGCGGAGGAGCCGCTGACGGCGGCGAAGAAGGTGCAGGCCAGGACGTTCACGTGGATGAGCCGGCCGGGGATGGGGTCCATCCAGGGGGCCAGCCCCAGGAAGAGGTCCGACGAGATCCGGCTCCGGAAGAGGATCTCCCCCATCCAGATGAAGAAGGGCAGGGCCATCATGGCGGAGCCGCTCGTGTTGTTCCAGGCCACGTTGGCGATGATGGACCCGAAGGACACGTCGCTGAAAAAGAAGAAGCCGCCGATCCCGACGAGGAACAGGGAGATGCCGATCCAGACGGACCCCCCCAGGAACAGGATGAGGAGCCCGATGATCGTCGCCGAGACGGGTCCGAGGTCAGGTTGCATGCGTTGTCACTCCGCGGCTCGCGCCGCCTTTCCATGTCGGGAAACGCCTTGTTCCCGCTCTCTGGGTCGCCGGGTACGGGGAACGGGGACCTGCCTACCGTCCGAGATCGTCGGCCTCCTCCAGGATCCGGATGCCCTCGGTGTCCTGCCGGAGGATGGTGACGCCCTTGAGGAACTCCGCCAGGAACTGGAGGGTCATGAGCAAGGATCCGAGGGGCAGGAAGGCCTGGGGGATCGCCAGGTACGTCTCGGAGATCTGCATCGACTGGGACTGGCTGACGACGGAGTCCCAGAAGAATTCCCACGTGTATGCCGTCAGGGCCGCGCAGAAGAGAAAACCCACGACGAAGCAGGCCATGTTGAAAAGGATGTGGGCCCGGCCCTTGAGGATGTGGGGAAGGAACATCATCCGGATGTGTCCCCGCTCGCGGAGCGTGTAGGCCAGGCCCGTGAAGGTGAGCATCGCCATGAGGTAGCCCGCGTACTCGTCGGCGACGTAGAGCGTCCCCGAGAAGGCGCTCCGGACGACTACTTCGCCCATGACCAAAAGCAGGGCCAGGACCATGAGGATGCCCGCCAGCCAGCCGCCGGCCCCGGAGAGGCCGTCCAGGAGATGAATGAGTTTTTTCAAGTTCTTGTCTCCAGGGTGAAGTCGGGACGGAGATCTCCGCGGGGAGACCCGAAAAAAAGGCCGGGGGACCGCGGGATCGCATCCCGGGCCCCCCCGGCCCCGTCCTGACGCAGGCTGTTCCCTACCGCTTCACCTTCTTCATGAAATCGGCGTAGATCTTCTTGCCGTCCGGGGGCGCCGTCTTGAGCCAGTCGGCCCGGATCCCCTCGGTGATCTTCTCCAGCTCGGCGCTCTGCTTCGCCGTGGGCTTCACCGTCTGGATGCCGTTTTTGTTGCTGATGGCCTCCATGTCCTTGTCCCACTTCTTCACCTTGGCCCACATGACGGCCTCCATCTCCTTGCCGGCCTTCACGAGTGCGTCCTGCTGGGCCTTCGGGAGCTTCTGGAAGGCCTTGAGGTTCACGGTGACCATGTTGGTGGCGATGGTGATGTTCAGGGGCTCGAAGTACTTCAGCACTTCCCAGAATTTGCCGTCCACGGCCGTGGGGGTGGAGGTCATGACGGAGTCGATGACGCCCGTCTGGAGCGACGTGTAGACCTCGCTGAAGGGCAGGGCCAGGGGCGTGGCGCCCACGGCCTCCATCACCAGGGCGCCGTTCTTGTCGTAGGTGCGGACCTTCAGGCCCTTCATGTCAGCCAGGCTCGTCACCTTCTTCTTGGTCCAGAGACCCGCGCCGGGCCAGGGGGCGATGTAGAGGATCTTCTGGTTCCACTTCTGGGCGGCCTTGTCGAAGTGGGGCCGGGAGATGTTCAGGAGCAGGTGGAGCTCGTCGAAGTTGCGGACAAGGAAGGGGAGGGTCACGATCTGGAAGACCTTTTCGTCACCTGCCACGCCGCTGATGAGCATGTCGGAGACGGGGACCAGCCCGTCGCGGACGACCTTCAGGAGTTCCGGGCCCTTGTATCCCAGGGCGCCGCCGGTGTGCACCACCAGCTCCAGCTCTCCCTTCGTGGCGGTCTTCACCTTGGCGGCGAATTCGTTGAGCCCCACGCTGTGCTCGTTTTTCGGGGGCCAGACGGAATTGGCGTTCCAGGTCGTCTTCGCCAGGCAGGGGGTGGCCAGGAAGGCCGCCGCAACCGCCAGGACGAACAGCAAGGTCCAAGTCTTCTTCATGAATCGTTTCTCCTTTCCTTGGTTGAGTTCCTACAACACGGGCCCCGGCTGCTGCACCGCCGCGAGCGGGGGCGATTATAGACCCTCGCCCCGTCTAAAGCAAGCCCGGATGCCATTTTTTTGTCCTGTAATCTTAAGACATTGCGTGGTTTTTCCCTAGGGACAGGTGCACATCGTGGTCCAGCCGTCCCGGGGGCTGTGCTCGAAGTAGTTCTTCCCGTAGCCCCTGCCCTGGTAGTCCTGGATGATGTCGTACTCCTGGCTGCGGCACCAGGTCTCGTTGGGGAGCTTGAAGACGATCATGCCCTTCATGGCCCGGTGCGTCGGGACGCCCCGGTAGTTCAGGGTCACCTTCCAGTCCCGGTATTTTTTGTAGTTCCGGATGACCTTCGCCCCCTTGAAGGCCGCCGTGTACTGCTGGGAGACAAAGGAGTCGGAGGCCGGGGTGCCGTCGGGCTCGCACTTCCAGTTCTTGACTTCCTCTTTGATCTCCCCCAGGAGCTTCGCCAGGGCCTGGTCGGTCTTGGCGAAGGCTTCATCCGGCGGCTTTTCCAGCCCCGCGACCTTCAGGTCGGCGCTCATCTGCTTGACGATCCCCGCCTTCGTCCCCTCCGGGTCGACGTAGTAGTTCTGGTCCCAGTCCTTGAGGCGGCCGTTCGAGGCGGCCAGGTTCTTCGACTGCTTCTCGTAGGACTCCGTGATGGACGAGACCAGGTAGGCCACCTTGTTCGTCACGGCCCGCTTGACCAGTTCGTCCCCCTGGGCGGCCATCTGGCACCAGACGCTCCACCGGTAGATGGGCTCGCTCCGCCCCCGCCGCGGGTCGTCCGTGACGCCCTGGAACTTCGTGGTGCAGCCCGAGTGGATGTCCTGGAAGGCCGCCTTGACCTTGGCGAGCTTCTCCGTGTCGCCGTAGACGAGGAACAGGTCGGGCTTGTCGTAGAGCGGCATGTAGAGCTCGACCAGGTCCCGGTACTTGAGCCAGTAGGCGTTGTAGAAGTCCCCTCGCAGCTTCTGGTCCGCCTTGGAGTCGGCGGCCGCCGCGGGAGAGGATGCCCGGCCCGGGGCGTCCGGGGCTGCCGTCGGCTCTGCCGGCGTCCGGGGCACCGTCTTCTTGGCCGGGGTCGTCGCCTTCTGCAGCGTGTCCGTCACCCCCTTGATCTGGTCGAACATGCCCGCCTGGGCGGTGGAACAGAAAACGAACAGCAGCACGAACAGGAGTACCCTTTTCATGTTTCCGCATCCTTTCTCCTGACGGATTCGATTTCCGGAGCGGGCCCGGGGTCCGCCCCGCCGCTTCTCAGGTCATGAGACCGTCGCCGCCCGCTACGGACAGTTGCAGATCGAGGTCAGACCGACCTGGGGTCCATGATTGAAGTAACTGTGCCCGTATCCCCGGCCCTGATAATCCTGGAAGTAGGTGTAGTACCAGGCGCGGCACCAGGTCTCGCTGGGGAGTTTGAAGACGGCCTTCCCCCACATCCTCCGGTGCGTGGGGACGCCCAGGGCGTTGAGCCGGACTTCCCAGTCCCTGGCCTGCCTGTAGTGCTTCAGGAACTTGGACCCCTTGTGGGCGGCCAGGACGGTTTTCTGGACGTAGGCGTCGGACATGGGGGTCCCGTCGGGGTAGCAGGGCCAGTTCTTGACCTGCTCCCTGATTTCCCCGATCAATTTGGCCAGGGCCGCGTCGGCCCTGGCGAAGGATTCTTTCGGGGGTTTCTCCAGGCCG
>JBFYXW010000087.1:0-16773 GCA_041310335.1 Syntrophaceae bacterium
GACGTTCACGAGGCGGTGGACGACGCCCTGCGGATCCTGTATAACCGCCACAAGCTCCTGCCGATCCGCATTGAACGACGGTATGCGGCGGACCTGCCGCCGGTGGAAGGCAACTACGCCAACCTTGGCCAGGTCTTCGTCAACATCGTCAGAAATGCCCTCGAGGCCTTGCCGGAGGAAGGGGGAGCGATCACCATCACCACCTCCACCGACGGGGGCCGAGAAGGCGAGCGGGTGTCCGTGTCGTTCCGCGACACCGGGCAGGGGATACCCGCCGGCCGTCTGGTGGACATCTTCAAGCCCTTCTTCACCACCAAAGAGGTCGGACGGGGAACGGGTCTCGGGCTTTACATTTCCCACGAGATCATCCAGCGGCACGGGGGCAAGATCCTGGTCCGCAGCGAGGAAGGGTGGGGGACGGAGGTGACGGTCCTCCTGCCGACAGGGAGGAGTGCATGAACGGGGTGCTGGTTGTCGACGACGAGGAGGGCGTGCGCCGGTCCTTGAAGAGGGTCCTGGAGCGGGACGGGTATACGATCAGCCTGGCGGAGGACGGCCGGGAGGCGATTCACCTGGTCCGGGAGCGGGGAGAGTCCTTCGAAACGGTCATCTCCGATTACCGGATGCCCGGCATGGACGGAATGGAGACGCTGGTCGCCATCGGGCGGATCAATCCCGAGATCACCCGGATCATCCTGACGGGCTACGCCACCATGGAGAGCGCCATTGAAGCGGTGAACCAGGGGATCGACGGGTTTCTCACGAAGCCCTTCGAGAACGCCGAACTCCTGGCGAAAGTGAGGGAATTCAACGTCAAGAAGCGGCTCAAGCAATTCGTCTCCGAGCAGGTCCTGGGGGAGATCCAGAAGCGGGGGAAGGGCATCCTGCCGAACAGCCAGACCGTGACGGTCGTCTTCACGGACATCCGGGGATTCACGGAGATCGCCGAGGGGATGACGCCGGCGGAGGTGGCCCGGTTCCTCAACCTGGACTATTTCTCCCCCCTGGACGGGATCATCTTCGAGCACAACGGGACCCTGGACAAACACATCGGCGACGGGATCATGAGCCTCTTCGGAGCCCCCGTGGCCGGGCCCGACGACGCCCTCCGGGCCGTCCGAAGCGCCGTCCGCATGCGGGACGAAATGGCCCGGAAGGGCTCGGTTCCGGCGAATCCGTCCCGGGGCATGGCCATCGGAATCGGCATTGCCACGGGGGAGGTGATGGCGGGGATTTTCGGTTCCCACCGGAAAAAGGAATACACCGTCTACGGTGCCGCCGTGAACCTGGCCGCCCGGCTGATCGATGCGGCGAAGGGAAACCAGATCCTGGTCTGCGAGCGCACCTGGGAGCAGATCCGGGAGGCCTTCGTCACGAAGAAACTGGACCCGTTCCCGATCCGCGGAATCAGCCGGGAGGTGGGGATTTACGAAGTGCTGGGGGAGCGGGAGAAAACTGCTTGACAAATGGACCCGGCGAAGCGTAAGAAACGGCTTCTTTCAGACAGACATGACGCGGGGTGGAGCAGTCCGGTAGCTCGTTGGGCTCATAACCCAAAGGTCGGTGGTTCGAATCCACCCCCCGCTACCAAAACAAAATCAGGGGGTCCAGCGGAAAGCCGGACCCCCTGAATCGTTTCCGACCATCGTTTACGAACAGGGCAAGCCCGTCTCTCCTGCCTCCTGCCGCGGCCCCGTCACCGGGTCAACCCGTCCAGCACCTTCAAGATCTCGCCGTTCCGCGGAGTGTCGGACATGCCCGTTCCTCACTGCACAAAGGCGAGGACCCCTTCCGGTCACTCATGAAAGTTGCGGACATCCGGCCGACATCCAGCAGTTTCCATTTCTGACCATGCGGGTCGGCGAGTTTTCCGTTCTTGTAGGGGATGCCGATCATGGGCCGTTTCCTCTCTTCAATCCATCCAATCAAATTACCGATAAAGCATGATAGAAGATCGATCGATTGCGTAATGGATCAAGTAAAATGAATGGATATCGGGGAGGCGTGCACGAATAGGACGGCCCGTGGATATAACAAACCCGGGATAATTCGGCGCAAGGCCGGATTTCATGGGATACTCTATAAAAATATTTATAAGATATTCATGAAAAACGATGGTTGACAGCAAGAAAAAAGCGTGAAAAGAGAATTCTCAAACAAATATTCCTACTACAAGAAGGAGGATTTACAGAAATGGCCAGCCCACTCGTAGAATTAACCGCGGAAATTGTAATTTCCCATGCATCCAGCACAAGCCTGACCAAGGAAGAACTCCTGGAGACGATCAAGGAGGTCTATGCAGCTCTTGATGCCCTGGAAAAAGGCGCTCCGGCCGATGTCGCCGCAAAGAAGCCGGCCGCCGAGACGAAGCCCCGGAGGGGACGCCCCAGGACCAAGGTCGCGGATGAAAAGCCCGCGAAGACGGAAAAGGCCGCGGAACCCATGAAACCGGCCGTTCCCGCCGGGCCGGCCCTTTCGTTTGAAGAGGCGTTCCAGCCGGACGAGGTGGGTTGTATGATCTGCGGCAAGAGGGGAATGAAGACCCTCAAGAAGCATCTCTCCTCCGAGCACGGGATGAAGCCCGGCCAGTACAAGAGAATGTTCAAGATCCCCAAGGACGTGGACCTGGTGGCCCCGAAATACGCCGCGGCCAGGCGCCAGATGGCCATCGACCGGGGACTGCCGGAGAAACTGGCTGCGGCCAGGGCGCTACGGAAGAAAAAGGCCGAATAACATCCGGACCGGATCCGTCGTGATGAAGAAAGGCGCAGGAAACTGCGCCTTTTTTTTCCCCGCGCCAGGCCGGGCCGGGCCGGTGATCGGAGATCATGGTCCCTTGCTACCCCTGGCATTTCTCTTGCTTCCAAGTGCAACGGTCGTGTTTTGAATCGCCGCAGCACATCGAACAAGAGGGGGAACCGGTCCCGATGAAGAACGGGCGTGATGGAAATAGATTTATTTTTATTGTGAAATCATCCCTTTTCCGGATCGTCCTGGCAGCCCTCCTGCTCTTCGCCTTTCCCGCCGGAGCTCGCCAAAATCCTGACGATGCAGACAGTGATTTGACGACCAAGAGCCTCGAGGAACTCATGAAAATCGAGGTGGACACCGTCTACGGCGCGTCACGCTATGAGCAGAAGGTCACCCGGGCCCCGGCGTCCGTCTCCATCGTGACGGCACAAGACATCCGGCATTACGGCTACCGCACGCTGGCGGACATTCTTTCCGGCCTGCGCGACTTCTACATCAGCAACGACCGGAATTACAGCTATGTCGGGAGCCGGGGCTTCTCCAGGCCCGGGGACTACAACACCCGATACCTCCTCATGGTCGATGGCCACCGCCTCAACGACAGCATCTACGAGCAGGCGGCCATCGGCACGGATTTTCCCGTGGATGTCGACCTGATCGAGCGCGTAGAGGTCATCCGCGGGCCGAGTTCGTCCCTCTATGGCACCAATGCCTTGCTCGGCGTCATCAACGTCCTGACCAAACAGGGCGGGCAGGTCGACGGCCTGGAGCTGTCTGGCGAGGCGGGGACGGAGAGCACGTTCAAGGGCCGAGTCACCTACGGCGGATATTTCGAAAAAAGAAAAGCGAACATCTTGATCTCGGGCACGAAGCACCGCAGCAGGGGAAGGGACGAACTCTTCTATCCCGAATTCAACAGTTCCGACACGAACTTCGGGATCGTCCAGAAGGGGGACGGGGATGCCCATGCCCAGGTCTTTCTGAACGGCGCGTGGGGCTTCTTGCGCTTGCAGGGGCTTTTCGCGAGCAGGGAGAAGGACATCCCCACGGCGGCCTGGGGGACGATCTTCAACCAGGCGGGGACGAGGAGTGTCGATGACCGGGGCTACATGGATTTTCGCTTCGACCGGACCTGCGACAGCGGGCTGTCCCTTCTGGCTCGCCTCTATTACGACTATTACCGGTATGACGGTCATTATGCATTCCCGGGCGCTCTGAACCGGGATCGGGCGATCGGTGAGTCCCGGGGCGTGGAACTGAAGGTTTCCAAGGTGCTCCTCGACCGCCACCGGCTGGTTGCGGGAGTGGAATACACGAATTATTTCCGGCAGGACCAGATCAACGGGGACGAGTATCCGCACAATGAATATTTGAACGACCAGAGGTCAACCCTTCAGTGGGCCGCCTACCTCCAGGATGAAATCATGCTCCTGCCGGGACTGATCCTGAATCTCGGCGTCCGCTTCGATCACTACGGCACCTTCGGCGACACGGCAAGCCCCCGTCTGGCCCTGATCTACGTACCCTGGGAAGACACCCACGTGAAGCTCCTATACGGTGAGGCCTTCCGCGCTCCCAGCGTCTATGAACTGTACTACAGTGACGGCAATGTAACCTCGAAGGCCAACCCGGGACTGCAACCCGAAAAGATCGCGTCCTCCGAACTGGTTCTGGAGCAATACCTGGCCCGGGAAATGAAGCTTACGGCCTCCCTGTTTCGGAACACCATCAAGAACCTGATCGCCCTCCGGATGGACGCGTCGGACGGGCTGCTGGTCTTTCGCAACGTGGACAAGGTGGAGAACACCGGGATCAGCATGGAGCTCGAAAAACGCTGGGACAACGGGATCCGGGGACGCATCGCCTACACGTGCCAGGAGTCGGAAAACAGGACGGATGGATCGGGCCTGGCTGTATCGCCGAGGCACCTTGTCAAGATACACCTGCAGGTCCCGTTTCTGGACGAGCGGCTGATGCTCTCGCTGGAGGAGCAGTACGTGGACAGCCGCCAGACCATCCACGGAACCGCTGCCGCCCCGTACTTCCTGACAAACCTGACCCTTTCGGGGAGGGGATGGGTGCCGGGCCTGGAGGGTTCGGTCAGCCTGTACAACGCCTTCGACGAGCGTTACGGGGACCCGGCTTCCCAGGAACACCGGCAGGACACCATCGAACAGGACGGACGCGGAATGAGGGTCAAACTGACCTGTCGCTTCTGAATGGAGATGTTCATGCCCAGGCAGTTCGCATTCAAACTGGCCTTTTCGCTGACGATCGCCGGAATTGTCCTGGGCTTTCTGTTCCCCTTCGACGTGGTCCACTCGGAGGAAAGGGCTGTCTCCGAGTACGAACTGAAGGCCGCAGTTCTCTACAAGCTCCTGAAATTCGTCGAATGGCCCGAAGGTAACCGAAAGCGCCCGTACCTGACCGTCGGGATTCTCGGTGACGATCCGTTCGGTGATTCCCTCGGGATCCTGCAGAACAGGACGGTCGGCGGGCGTCCCGTCGCTGTCCGCAGGAGTCACAGCATTCATGCGTTGAAGCATTGCGATGTCCTGTTCGTCACGCGCTCCGAGTCAGAACGTGTGGAGGGGATTGTCCGGACGGCCTCCTCCCTGAACATGCTGACCGTCGGCGATGCGGCCGGCTTCGCAAGACGCGGAATCATCATCAATTTCTATCTTCAGGATCAGAAGCTGCGTTTCGAGATCAACGTGGAGGCGGCCAAACGGTCAGGCCTGTCCATCAGTTCCCAGGTCCTGAAACTGGGCCGGGTCGTCCAGTACTAGGAAATTCATCCGGGGAAAGGGAGAGAAAGCTCTTGGATATCGATCGATTCAGGTCGATGCCCATCCGCCAGAAGCTGCTTTCCATCAGCCTTGTCACGATGGGCGTTGCCGTCGGTATCATGTCGGTCTTCCTGATGATCAGCGAGATTGTGACGTTCCAGGCGTCTTTCATCCGGCAACTAAAAGCCCAGGCCGGCGTCGCGGGATACGGCAGCCGGGCGGCGCTGATGTTCAACAACCAGAAGGATGCGGAAGAAACGCTCCTCGCCCTCGAGGCAGACGGAAACATCCTGTCCGCGGCCGTCTACAACGCACAGGGGGAGGTGTTCGCCCGGTACAGGAAGGGATCCTCCGGTGCATCTGTCGAGTTTCCGACCGATCCGGAGGAGGCGTTTTCCTGGCTCGAGGGGTTCGTGCAGGTTGTCGAACCGGTCGTTCTGGACGGCGAACGGATCGGAACCATCCTGATCCGGTCCAGCCTCGGCCCGTTCTACGGCCGCCTGACAGGCTATGTCTTCATGGTTCTGGCGGCGATGCTCATCGCCATGGCCATCGGTTATATCCTGGCCACCCGGCTGCGCAACCTGATCGCCCGGCCGATCCTCCAGATCACCGAGGTCATGCAGAACGTGGCCGAACGCAAGGATTACCGGCTGCGGGTCGAGTCCGAATCCCGGGACGAAATCGGATTTCTCGCCGGGAGCCTGAACGACATGCTTTCCCGGATCCAGGAACGGGACGAAGAGTTGGAGGAGCACCGGCACAACCTCGTGCAGCTGGTGCGGCTCCGCACGGCCGACCTGGAGAGGGCGAACGAGCGGCTCACGGAGGAACTTGAACACCGCAAGCAGGCCGAAGAAGAGCACCTGCGGCTGGTCGCGGCCATCGAGCAATCGGCGGAAGGCGTCTACCTGACAGACCCGGACTGGGTGATCCAGTACACGAATCCGGCCTTTGAAAGAATGCTGGGCTTTGCCGCGGGGGAACTCATCGGCCTGCACACGCGGTTCCTGAAAAGCGGCCGGCACGACCGGCGTTTCTACCAGAACATCAAGGACACCCTGGTCCGGGGCGAAGTCTGGAAGGGCCGGGCCATCAACAGGAGAAAAGATGGAACCTTCCTCCACGTGGAGGCCACCATGACGCCCGTGCGGGACGGCTCGGGCCGCATGATCAACTACGTCAGTATTCATCGCGACATCACCGAGCAGATCGAAGCGGAGGAGGAGCGCAAGGATTTGCAGGTCCGCCTCCAGCGGGCCGAGAAGATGGAGGCGCTGGGCACCCTGGCGGGCGGTGTGGCCCACGACCTGAACAACGTGATCGGTGTCCTCGTGGGTTACTCGGAGCTTCTCCTGCTGAAGCATCCGGAAGAGGGCCCCCTTAAGGCCTACGCGAACCACATTCTCCAGGGCGGCCAGCGGGCCGCCGCCATCGTCCAGGATCTCCTGACCCTGGCCAGGCGGGGTGTTTCCGTCCCGGAAGTGGTAAACCTCAACGGGATCATTGCGGATTTCATGAAGTCCCCGGAACTGGAGAAGATCCGGTCCTACAATCCAAAAGTCCGGATCGATGTTGGGCTAGATCCGGAACTGATGAACATCAAAGGCTCCCGGATCCACTTGGGCAAGACCGTGATGAACCTGCTTCTCAACGCCATCGAGGCTATCACGGGGAAAGGAAGCGTGATGGTCCGGACGGAAAACGTCTACCTCGACAGGCCGCTTCCGGGATACGACGAAACGAAGGAGGGAGAGTACGCCCTGCTCACCGTTGCCGACTCGGGTATCGGGATATCGCAGGAAGACCTGGGACGCATCTTCGAGCCCTTTTACACGAAAAAGGTCATGGGCCGGAGCGGGACCGGGCTCGGACTGGCCGTAGTCTGGGGCACCGTCAGGGATCACGAGGGGTACATCAACGTCCAGAGCGAGGAGGGAAGGGGAACGACCTTTTCCCTCTATTTCCCCCTCTGCCGGGATATCCTCCCGGAGCGCCGGACGGCGGTGTCCCGAAAGGAGTACGAAGGCAGGGGAGAGCGGGTCCTCGTGGTCGATGATGTCGAGGGGCAGCGCCTGCTGGCAGCCTCGATGCTGGGCAGCATCGGCTATGCCGTCGAGGCCGTTTCCAGTGGGAGGGAGGCCGTTCAATACCTGCAGCGTAACCCGGTCGACCTGGTCGTCCTGGACATGATCATGGACCCGGGATGGGACGGCCTGGAGACGTACAGCGAAATCATCAAGATCCGACCACGCCAGCGAGCGGTCATCGTGAGCGGTTATGCCCTGACGGAACGCGTCCGGAAAGCCCAGGAACTGGGTGCCGGCGCCTACGTCCGCAAGCCCTACGTGATGGAGCAGATCGGGTTGGCGGTCCGCAGGGAGTTGGACCGGTCCTGACGGGAATGAGGTCTCGCTCCGTCCCGGCGGGAAGCCCCCGGAGCGGCTCCGCTTTCCCGATGTACCGAATCACAGCAAGTCAAACCGTTTCGTATCCTTCCTTTCCAGGCCGGTCCTGTCCCCGGCCGCTCTCCCATAAATCGTTTTTCTATCCCCACTATCGTTTGTCCTTCCGGGCCGACTAATGGTAAGAGACGAGAGCAAGCCTTTCACGGGTTTGCGGAAAAGTGGAAGACGGAGAACTCCATTCCCTGATCGCCACGGATTCCCGACATTCGTTCCGGCTTTTCCAGCTCTGCCGGACTGCCGGGCCGATCGAAAGGAGGAAAAGCTCATGCTGACGGAGCAGCAGAAGATGGAAGCCCTGATCAACCTGAGCATGGAGCTCAACCAGGTCAGGGACATGGACATCCTCATGGAGCACATCCTGACTTCGGCCAGACGATTCGCCGGCGCCGACGCGGGGTCTATCTACCTGAAGGAAAATGAACAGCTGAAATTCAGCTACACCCAGAACGGGACCCTTCAGCAACGGCTTCCCGACGGGGCGAAGCTGATCTACAACACCTTCCGGATTCCCATCGATCCGAGCAGCATTGCCGGATACGTGGCCCTGACGGGGCAGCATCTCAACATCGAGGACACGGAGCGGATGGACCCGGGCCTGCCGTTCCGGTTCAACCGGGCCTTCGACGAGGCCTCGGGCTACTGGACCCGTTCCATCCTGACGACGCCCCTCATGACGATGCGGGAGGATGTCGTCGGCGTGCTGCAAGTCATCAATGCCATGGAGGGGGACGGGCGGTCCGTCCCGTTCTCACAGGAGACGGGGCGGATGATGGACGCCTTCGCGAACATGGCAGCCATCGCGCTGGAGCGGGCGAAGATGACCCGGGAGATGATCCTGCGGACGATCCGCATGGCCGAGATGCGGGACCCGAAGGAGACGGGGGCCCACGTGAACCGGGTGGCCGGGTATGCCCTTGAGATCTACGAATCCTGGGCGAAGGCCAACGGCATCGAAAAGAAGGAGGTCGACGGCAAGCGCGACATCCTGCGCATGGCCGCCATGCTCCACGACGTCGGCAAGGTCGCCATCCCGGACGTCATCCTGAAGAAGCCGGCGAAGCTGACGGAGGAAGAGTACGAGGTCATGAAAATGCACACCGTCCATGGGGCGCGGCTGTTCCTGGACCGGAGTTCGGATTTCGACGAGGCCGCCGCGGAGGTGGCCCAGAACCACCACGAGCGGTGGGACGGCAAGGGCTACCCCGGACACGTGGACGTCGATTCGGGGCTGCCCCTGGAGAATCACAGGACCCCGGAGGGCCGCGCCGCCGGGAAACGGGGGAAGGAGATCCCCCTCTTCGGCCGGATCGTGGCCATCGCCGACGTCTTCGACGCCCTTTCCTCCAGGCGATCCTACAAGGAGCCCTGGACGGAGGAGCAGTGCCTGGCCGTCCTGACGAAAGACAGCGGGTCCGTCTTCGACCCGGAGCTGATCGACCATTTCGTCGCGAGCCTCCCCTCGATCCGGCAGATTCAGAAGCGTTACCGGGACGAGGAAGCGGACGACTGAGCCGGTCCCGTCTGCCGGGACAGCAAGAGCAGGTAAGGAATGGAATGGAAACACCCGGATCCTATCTGATGGACAACGAGGAAGAGACGGCCCGCCTGGAGGTCAAGACGGAACCGGAAGCCGTCCGCGAGGAGGCGCGCTGGTGCGGTGTTCGTCCGGGGATGCGCATCCTGGACGCCGGGTGCGGTCCCGGGCTGACGAGTTCCCTCCTCCTGGAGATGGCCCGACCGGGCGGGGTGGTGCTCGGCGTGGATTACATGGAGCCGCGGATCCGGGATGCCCGGGAAAAGCACGGGCACGAGCCCGGAATCGAGTTTCTGCTGCATGACCTGCGGCGGCCCCTGCCGCCCGTGGAGCCCTTCGACCTCATCTGGGTCCGCTTTGTCCTGGAGTACAATCTCCGGGAGAGTCTCGAGATCGTTCGCAACCTGACGGAGTGCCTGAAGCCCGACGGGCTGCTGTGCCTCATGGACCTGGACTACAACTGCCTGAGCCATTACCCGCTGCCCCGGACCATGGAAGAGATCCTTCTCGGCTCCATGGACCGGATGCAGACGGAGTTCAACTTCGACCCTTTCGCGGGGCGGAAACTCTACTCCTACCTCTACGACCTGGACTATCGGGACATCACGGTCCACATGAAGGCCCATCACCTGATCTACGGGGACGTCCGCTCCTCCGACCTGTTCAACTGGACGAAAAAGATGGAAGTGGCCGCCGCGCAGTTGAAAGACGCCTTCGCTTCCTACCCCGGCGGGTACGAGGGGTACTCTTCGGATTTTCAGGCCTTTTTCAAGGATCCCCGGCGTTTTACCTACACCCCCCTGATTCTCTGCAAAGGACGCAGGCCCTCGCGATAGGGGGCTTTCGGGGGGGCAGGATGCCTCCCGGAGACAGGCCGTGGGCAGGCGTTGGATGCGGGGACGTCCCCCCGGGGGGACGTCCGAATGCGGCATCCTGGTCGGGAGGGTCAGGCCGTGTTCGGACCCTCGGGTTGCAGGACGCGGTCGATCTCGCGGCAGAGCTCGTCGTAGCGATAGGGTTTTCCCACATATCCGGAAGCCCGGTTCAGGACCGTCTCCGTCATGGCCTCGTCGGGGATGCAGCCGCTGGAGATGAGGACCTTCGCTCCGGGCTTCAGGCGCAACAGTTCGTCCAGGCACTTGGCCCCGCCCATGCCGGGCATGATCATGTCCAGGAGAACCAGGTCGATCCGGTTCTTTTCCGCCCGGAACATCCGGATGGCCTCCTCGCCGCTTTCCGCCGTCATGACCTCGTACCCGTGCGCGCTGAGCATGTCCCGCCCGATTTCCAGGAGGTTCGCATTGTCGTCCACCATCAGGAGCGTGGCGGGTCCCGTCAAGCGGGCGGGGACCTGTCCTATCTCTTCGTTTCCCGCCTCCGGCTCTCCGCAGGCGGGCAGGTAGACGTAGAACGTGGTTCCCCTGCCGGGTTCGCTTTCACAGGTGATCGTTCCCCCGTGGTTCTTGAGGATGCCGTAGACGACGGACAGGCCGAGGCCCGTCCCCTTGTTGGCTTCCTTCGTCGTGAAAAACGGATCGAAGATGTGCTGCCGGACGGCGCCGTCCATGCCATGGCCGGTGTCCTGGACACTCATGCAGATGTACTCGCCCGGGTTCAGGCTGAAGAGGTCCGGGGGGATCGCGTCCCCCAGGGAGGTGTGGTCCGTCCGGATGGTGATGGATCCCCCGTCGGGCATGGCGTCCCGGGCGTTGACCATCAGGTTCATGATCACCTGCGACATCTGCACGGGATCCGCGAAGACCTGGCAGGGCCGCCCTGTCAGCTCGAACCGGATGGAGATCATCCTCGGTATCGTCCGGTGCAGCAGGTCATAGAGGTTGTGGATCTCCCGGTTCAGGTCCAGCCTCTCGGGAAGGCTGTCGACCCTCCGGCTGAAGAAAAGCAACTGCCGCACCAGGCTGGCGGCCCGGTCCGTGAGGTCCTGAATGCTGACCAGGTGTTTCCAGCCCGGCTGCTTCGCGTGCTGCTGCATGAGGATCTGGTTGTACCCGCCGATGGCGTGGAGCAGGTTGTTGAAGTCGTGGGCGATTCCCCCGGTCAGCGTGCCGATGGCCTCCATCTTGGAGGCGTGGTTGAGCTGATCTTCCAGGCGCCGCTGCTCCGTGATGTCCTTGAAGGCGCCGACGACGCCGGTCATCCGCCCCGTGGAATCGATGTTGGGGGCCGCGTTGATGATGAACAGGCGTTCCCTGCCCAGGCTGTCCAGGATGGTTCCCGTGATGTCGCGGATGGTCTCCTTCCGGTCCCGGATCCTCTTGAAGTATTCCCGGTAGCGAGAATTTGCCTCCGGTTTCGTGAATTCCGTGAGGAATCGCCCCGCCATCTCTTCCCTGGGGTAGCCCAGGATCTTTTCCCAGGCCTGATTGACATACGTGAAGGAGCCGTTCGTGTCGGCCGTGACGATGATGTCCGGCGAGTTCTCGCTGAGGGTGCGGAACCGCTCTTCGCTTTCCAGGACCTTTTGATAGGTCTGGATGCGGTTGATGTTGACGCCGATCTGGGAGGCGATGCCCGTGAGAATGTTCAGGTCGCTCTGTTTCAGGTGCCGGTGGGACCGGATGTTATCCACCGCCAGGAGCCCCATCGACCGGCCCTCGTAGAGGATCGGGACGCATATGAAGGAGCGTACGCCCATGGTGCGGGCGTATTCGAGGCTCTTGGCGGAAATTCCTTCCCGGATGTTTTCGATGTCCTCGACAAGGAAGGGCTTCTGATCCCGGAAGGCCACGACGAAGGGCCCGCGCGACCGGGGGTTGTCCAGGTTGAACTCCGTGTTCTGGAGGAACAGTTCCAGGTCGGCCGAGTACCCGTAACCATCTGCATACAGGAGCCTCGTTTTCTCCGGGTTCGCCAGGAGGACGGAGCCCCGGTCGAAATGCAGCAGCCGTTCCATGGACATCATGACGGTCCGGATCAGCTCGCCCGTGTCCATGAGGTTTGCCGAAGCCTGGCCGATCTCGTGAAACAGGAGGGCGTGGTTGTAGCTGGCGTCGATCCGGTCGAGCAACTCGCTCGTCTGCTCCCCCTGCGCGTTCAGGAGGGCCTCGAAGTCAAGGCGCTGCATGCGCTCTTTCCAGCAGGCCAGGGCGGCGAGGACGAACAGGATTGCCAGGGAAGAGAGGGCCCACGGGATGCCGTCCAGCAGCAAGAACAGGACAGCGGACAGGATGGCCCCCGAGAGAAGGCCGATGTTGCGGATGCGGTTCCAGAGAAAGGACGGAGGCGCTTCCCAGGAAATGACGTAGCAGCAGGCGTCCCCGCCCCGGTGAAGGCATGTCACGTGGTCAATCCTGGCGAATTCGTAACCGAAGAGCTTTCCCGCCGACTCCAGCGTTCCCATCCGGTTTTCGCACTGGTAGGGTTTCTCCTCAACTCCCTGCTTGAGTTGAACGGTCACTTCCGTGCGATTCTCTCCCAGGTGCTTCGTCGAGACGAGCGATGCCCGCGAGACGCGGCCCAGGATCAGGCCAAGCATCTTGTACACCGCGGAGGGATTGAGAAAACTGAGGACGTAACGCCGGATGTCCCCGGCGGCCGCCGACAGGGCGGAATAGCGGCCCACCTTGCGGGAGATGTCGTCATCCCCGACGGCCCTGACCAGGGCTTCGTGGAAGCGGTCCACGTCCTCCTGGGTGAACCAGTGCCCCCCGTCCTCGACCTGCTGGAGGCTGATCCCCGCCTCATTCAGGATCGACGGGATATCCGCTTCCGGATGGTGCACCTTCAGGTATTCCAGGTAGTTCTTCGTGATCCGGCTGTTGTAGAGACGTTCTCCCGTCATCGGTCCCATACCTTTCGGAACCAGTCGAAAATCGTCACCAGCCTTTTGCTTCTGCGGATTCTCGTTTCCATGTAGTCGATATACGCTCTTCCGTATTGAACGTTCATGATCCACATCATGTACTGCTTCTCGGAACGGACGTTCTGCTCCGCCAGGTAGGACGACGGGAATACGAGGGCCGGGACGTGTTCCGTCGCATACGATGTGGCCAGTTTGTTTATCGCCCCTTTCAGGATGCTCCAGGAAAGGGACTGATCGTCCACCACCACGACCTTGATGGCATTCAGCAGCTCGGACAGATTCAGCCCCAGGTCCGACTGATTTTGCCAGAGGACGGCTTTGAGGCGACCGTTGTGGACGAGCGCGTACGCCTGAACGTGTCGCTTCATTCCGTGAGCCCGGTAGGCTGCTTCGATATCCGGTTCCCGTCCCCCTTCGGGGCCCGGGAGGAGGACCTCCATGAGCAGGCCTCCCGAGGCGTGTTCATAATATTGCTCCAGCGCGGAGCGATGCGCCGAAGACAAGCCTTCCAGGGACCAGCCCGTCGGCAGCAGGGTCGAAGAAGATCCGGACATTTTCATGTCGATGTAGGCGAACAGGTCCTGGGAACAGCCCTTGGGGTTGTCCAGGCTCTTGGCAAACTCGCCGATCAGGTTCGGGAAGCGGTTTTCGGGGCGGTAGTAGAAAATCAGGTAGTCCATCCGCATGGACGGATAACGGTGGACGCCCTCGAAGTACTGGACGGCCTGCTTGAGCAACGCCAGTGCGACCCTCATGGATCCCATCCGCAGGGCCGCGAGATGATGAAGGACCCAGCCGCGTTCGTAAGCCCTGACCATGGACAGGTGCCCGTATATTTTCCCGTCTTTCTGATACAGGAAGTGGTCGGCGATGTCCGGGTGCAGGCAGTAGAGCTTTCGGAACGTCTCTTTCAGGGACTCCCGGTGCTCGTGAATCATTTTATATTTTCTGGGGTATAGAAAACCTGTCTGGAACAGGAAGTTCCAGAGCGCGTTCATGTCCGGCTCGCGGGAGACGTACAGGTGCGGGTCCGACATGTTGGCCAGGAGATAACTCAAGCTGCGGACGTCCTTCATCTCCATGTCGAGGAACGCGATCCCGCAACGGGTCCGGGGGGAATGATTCCGGCGGTGAACGACCTTGGAACGGAACGAGATGAACGTGTTCCCGTAGAAACAGACCTGCGCCTCCGGAAGCACCATCCCCTGCAGAAGGACCCCCTCGTCCTTGTTCTCCCAGACGGAGAATCCCGTCATGGAAACGCTGTCGAGATCCCTCTGGATGCGCGTCCCCGATAGGGGATGATGGAATGTCAGGTAGGCCGACGGCTGGAGGAGGCGGCGAGGGCTCCTTTTGTGCTTGCGCTTGTGCCGGAAGGGGGTGGAAGGCGCTTCTTCAAGACCGGCAAGGACGATTTCCCGTTTCTGCGTGCCCGTGGTCTGTCGGACGCAGCGGCAGATGCCCTGATAGACGACGTCTTGTCCGGAGGAAAGCCGCACCAGGATGTTCCTGTCCGGGCGGAACCAGTGAAAGGACTCGGGCGCCTCCGTCCATGCCCGGATGCGGAATGTGTGTGAACAGAAATCGAGGAGAATCCCCTTGGCGTTGAAACCGCTCTGGCTGATCTCCGCCCGGATGCCCCTTACCGCGGGATGGCGCCTGGACGATCGGCAGCCGAAGGACAGGCCCCTCTCCGGCATGCGCGCGGTAAAATGCGTGTCTTTCAGGACCACGTCGCTGACGGGGACCAGGGCGACCGTCAGTCCGTCCGCAATGACGAGGTTGAGGATTTCGAAGGGCCTTGTCTCGATGGGTTGAGAGCCCGCCCATCGGCAGGAGACGGTTTCTCCGAGGCAGGAATCCGGGTGGGCCTCGACCAGGAATTCATTTCCGTACGGGACATCCCGCAGGTGGACCAGAAGCGGGGTCTCCAAAAAGTGAAACCAATTGAATTTATTTATGATCTGTCTTCTTGAAAGGGTCTCGGACGGCCGTTTCCGGCTGATGAACTCCCGGTTGAGAAGAGAAACGGAAAGAGGCGTTCCTTTCCGGTGCGCGGGTTCCCCCAGCCTTTCTTTTCCGGAATGATCGCTTTTCCTCTCGATCATGGGTTCCAATATTTTCTGGAGAGGTTGGACGAACACGAAGACGGGACCGCACGAAGACTCCTCTCCGACAGGAATCCTCTGAAAGCGGCGTATGAGTATAATGACAGCCCTCGGAATGCAAGTGAAAACCGGATGAAAAATGCATTGGACGCACCTGGCCCGCGTGAAGGTTGGCGTTGCACATGCTGTGCCTTGTGAGAAGCCGTCCCTTCTGATAAGAAGCGATTGGGGGACAGGTCATTATGGCAGATCGGCGCATTCATCGGAACCCTGTGCGAAGGCCCTTTGTTCTCGGGCTGATCCTGCTGTTGGCCCTGGGGGGATCCCATGGCTGCGCCGCGCGAAAAGGCGTGTCCTACCGGGAGCCGCCCGCCGCCAAGCCCGCGAAGGCCGTGCGCAAGGAGCTTCCCCGGATGGGGTTCACGATCCAGGCCGGGGCGTTCGCCCGGGTGGAGAACGCCGTCCGCCTCACCGAGGGACTCCGGGGCCGCGGCCTGGATGCCACCTATTTCAAAGCCCCCGACAGGCTCTTCAAGGTCCGCTTCGGAAATTTCCCCGCCCGGGAGGCGGCCCGCGGCCGGGCCGAGTCGCTGAGGAAGGCGGGCGTGATCCAGGAATTCTATGTCGTCGCCCCGGAGGACTACGCCGTCGCCCGGAGGCGGACCCTGGGGGATGCCTACCTGCGTGAGGAACTGGTGAAGTCGGCGGCGGGTTTCATCGGGGTGCCCTACCTCTGGGGCGGGATGTCCCCGGAGACCGGGTTCGACTGCAGCGGCCTCGCCATGACGGTCTACCAGCTCAACGGCCTGGACCTTCCCCGCTCCTCCCGGGAGCAGTTCGAGGAAGGGACGGCGGTGTCGCTGGAGGAACTGCAGAAGGGGGACCTTGTCTTCTTCGCCACCTCGGGCGGCGGCAAGGTGTCCCACGTGGGGATCTATGCGGGAGGGGGAGCCTTCATCCACGCCCCGGGGCAGGGGAAGAAGATCGGCCGGGAGTCCCTTGCTCGAGACTACTACCGGAAAAGGTTTCTCGGCGGCCGCACCTACCTGTAGCCGACCCGCCCCCGGGGGAAACGCCCGCCGGGGAAATTTCCCGTTGACAGGGCCCAAGAATTCCATCATAGGCACACCGGGGTCCGGACCGGTTTCCGGGTCCCGGAAGAACGGAAGCGAGGGAAATCCATGCTGGAATTGAAAAACGTCGTCTTTTCCGTGGAGGAAGGCCCCCCGGAGAACGGGGGGAACGGCGGCGGCCTGCGCCGCATCATCGACGGGATCGACTACGCCTTCCAACGGGGCAA
>JBFYXW010000088.1:0-8048 GCA_041310335.1 Syntrophaceae bacterium
GATGTACACCAACGAGGCCGTGGGCGCCTTCGCCCTCTACACGGTCCTGGTGGCCCTCTTCACCAACCCCGTCATCGACGCCATCCGGGGCATGGTCGGCTGAGCGAGGATTCCTCCTGACATGATTCCATGAAGAGCCCCTTCGCGCTGCATCGCGAAGGGGCTCTTTTTCGTCCTCCTGCCCGTTCGTACCCTGGAAACCCGGAGCGGCGCCCGTGTTCGCCGGACTTCCCCCGGTTCTCCCGTCCTTTCCCTCCCTCCGTTGCCAAGGCCCGTGAAATGCTGTATGACGGTTCCGTCGGGCCGCTTCTGTCCCGCTTCTGCCCAGGAGATTCGACATGGACTCCCGCGCCCCCCTCCCGGAGCGCTCCTACGAGCAGGTCAACCGGAATCGCCGGAAGATTCTCCGGGAAGCCTATGGGTGTTATCCCGAGTTTGCCTACTGCGACCCGGAGGACTTCAACTGGCAGACGCCGGAGGGACGGGCCGCCCTCTTCGATCTGTATTATCTCTGCGATTCCGGACTGATCGAATGCACGGGGACGTCGGCGACGGGACACCGCCGTCCCGACTTCTTCATGCTCACGCCCGCCGGGGCGGACCTGCTGGAGATCCCGGGTCGGCTGGAGGAGCGCTTTCCCGTCCGGGAAGTCGGCGATCCGGAGCCGGGCGCCGGTTGATCCCCGCCGGGGATTGCTCCTGCGGTTTGCCTGCCGCAGATCCGCCGGGCCGGAACGGAAGAGGCCGACGCCCTGCCGGGGCGGCGAGACAGGAAAGAACGATCCCCATGGAGAAAGACAACCATGACGAAGCATGCCGGCCATGAACCGCCCGTTCCCGAGGAAAACCTGAAGCGCTACTTCCGGAAGGATGTCTTTGCCCGCTATGTGGGAATCGAACTGACGGAGGCTTTCGACGGCCGTGCCAGGGCCGTCCTTTCGATCCGGGAGGAGCTCCTGAACGGCTTGCAGATGGTCCATGGCGGCGCGATCTTCACGCTGGCGGACCTGGCGTTTGCCGCCGCGGCGAACTCCAAGGGGCGCGTGGCCGTGGCGGCCAATGCATCCGTGTCCTTCCTGAAATCCTCCAAGGGGAGGCGGCTGACCGCGGAGGCTTGGGAGGTTTCCTCGAGCCGGACCCTCGCCTCCTACACGGTCCACGTCTCTGACGAGACGGGGGCACTTCTGGCGGTTTTCCAGGGGCTGGCGTACCGACGCCCGGAAAAGACCGTCGACGTCTTCGAAGGGGACTGAAGCGGCCGACGCTTCCGTCGGCCCCGAACGATTGCCTCCTGCGGACCCCGGGTTACCGGGGCGCCGCCCTCCCACCCCTTCCGATCCTTCCGTTGTTCCGCCGGGGGAACCGCCTCCGCCGGGGGGACGGCCCCCTGCATTTGACATTGGCCGATCAACTCCTACCTTATTCACCATATCCGTACAAGGAAGGGAGCAAGCGGGCCATGAAACCACGCCTGATCACGATCATCATCGTTTTCGCGGTGTTCCTGCTGGGGTGCCAGCAGGCAGGGGCGCCGCAGGAGGTGAAAGCAGCCATGCCGAATACGAATCAAGAAACCAGGACGGCGGTCTTTGCCGGGGGATGTTTCTGGTGTGTCGAGTCCGACTTTGAAAAGATACCCGGCGTTGTCCAGGCCGTTTCCGGATACACCGGGGGAAAGCAGGACAACCCGCGCTACGAGGACGTCTCGGCGGGGACGACGGGTCACCTGGAGGCCGTGCTGGTCCACTACGACCCGGCGAAGGTCACCTATCGGGAACTCCTGGACGTGTTCTGGAGGCACATCGACCCGACCGACGGCGGCGGCCAGTTCGTGGACCGGGGAGGACAGTACCGAAGCGCGATCTTCTACCGGGACGAGGAACAGCGGGTCGAGGCGGAGGAATCGAAGGCGGCCCTGCAGAAGTCGGGACGTTTTTCCAAGCCCGTTGTCACGGAGATCCTGCCGGCGGGCCGCTTCTGGGAGGCCGAGGAGTACCACCAGGATTACTACCGGAAGAACCCGCTCCGGTACCGGTTCTACCGGAACGGATCGGGACGGGACCAGTTCCTGGAGAAGGTCTGGACGGGTGAGGAGAAGAAGCCGGTGAGCGCCGTCGTTCCGGGATCAACCGGGAAAAACTATTCCAAACCCGACGACGCGACGCTCCGCGTGAGGCTGACCCCGCTTCAGTACGAAGTGACGCAGAAGGAAGGCACGGAGCCTCCGTTTCAGAATGCCTACGCGGACAACAAGCGGGAGGGGATCTACGTGGACGTCGTCTCCGGGGAGCCCCTGTTCAGTTCCCTGGACAAGTACGACTCGGGAACCGGGTGGCCCAGTTTCACCAGGCCCCTCGAGGCGGGAAACATCGTGACCCGGGAGGACCGGAAGCTTTTCTCGACCCGGACGGAGGTCCGGAGCCGCCACGGGGACTCCCACCTGGGTCACGTCTTCAAGGACGGGCCGCAGCCGACGGGTCTCCGGTACTGCATGAACTCCGCGGCCCTTCGCTTCGTCCCGAAGGAGGACCTGGAGCGGGAGGGATACGGCGCGTACCTCGGACTGTTCGGGAAGGACCGCTGACAGTCCGGATCAGGGGGCGACTTCCCGGAAGGTTTCCAGGTACCGCCGGGTGAGCCTCCTGTACTCCTCCACGCCCAGGACGATGTATTCGGCCAGGTCCGCCGGGACCGGCTTCACGACCCGGGCGGGGCTCCCCGCCGCCAGCATCCCCGCGGGGATGCTCATGCCTTGGGGAACCAGCGATCCGGCGGCCACGACGGATGCCTCCCCGCAGACCACCCGCTGCAGGAGGATGGCCCCCATGCCGACGACGCACCCCGGGTTGAGCAGGACATCGTGCAGGATGGCGCCGTGGCCGACAATGACCCGGTCGTGGACGAGCACCCGGTCGCCGGGGGTCACGTGCAGGACCGCGTTGTCCTGGATGCTGGTGCCGTCGCCGACCGTGATGGGGCCGAAGTCGGCCCGGAGGACCGCGCCGGGGCCGAGGAAGCACTCCCGGCCGACCGTCACCTCCCCGATCAGGACCGCTCCGGGGTGCACAAAGGTGTCGGGGCCGACGATCGGCCGCTTTCCCGCGAATTCGTAAAGGGGCATTTTCCTGTCCTTGTCCTCGCTGGACATCCTTGCCGGATGGTTTCTTCCGCCCCGATCACCGGACCGGGACGGACGTTTATTCCGGGGCCGCGGCGCCGGCCAGCGGCGCGCCCTGCTCCTCAGAGGCCTCCCGGGTGTGGTCCGCCGCCAGAAGCATGTACATCGCCGGCACCACGAAAAGGGTGAAGAGGGTGCCGATGGCGATGCCGGTGGAGATCACGAGTCCCATGTTGAAGCGCCCGGCGGCCCCCGCCCCATCGGCGAAGACCAGCGGCAGGACGCCCAGGACCATGGCCGCCGTCGTCATGAGGATCGGCCGCAGGCGGATCGCCGCGGCCAGCTCGACGGCCTCCCGTTTCCTCTTCCCCTCCCGCTGCAGGTCGTTGGCGAACTGCACGATCAGGATGCCGTGCTTGCTGATGAGGCCGATGAGCGTCACCAGGCCCACCTGGGTGTAGATGTTCAGGGTCGCCTGCCCGATTCCGAGGTAGATGAAGATCAGGGCCCCGCAGATGGACATGGGCACGCTCACCAGCACGATGATCGAGTCCCGGAAGCTCTCGAAAAGCGCCGCCAGGGCGAGGAAGATGATGAAGAGGGCGAAGAAGAAGGTCATCGCCAGCGCCGCCGACTCCTTCATGAACTGCCTCGACTCGCCCGCGTAGTCGACGTTGTATCCCTCGGGGAGAATGCCCTTCGCCAGGTTCCGGAAGGCCTCCAGGGCCTCCCCCTGGGTGACGCCGGGGGACGGCACCGCCGAGACCGTCGCGGAGTTGAGCTGCTGGAAGTGGTTCAGCGAGACCGGGACCACCTCCGTCCGCAGGCTGGCTATGGTGGAGACGGGAATGGAGGCGCCCTCGGGCGTCCGGATGGAATAGTTCAGCAACTGGTCCGCCGTGAGGCGCTCGCTCTGCCGGACCTGGGGGATCACCTTGTAGGAGCGCCCCCCGAGGCTGAAATAGTTGACGTATCCCCCGCCCAGCATGGACGCCAGGGAACTACCCACGTCCCGCATGGTGAGGCCCATCTGCGCCGCCTTGTCGCGGTCGATCAAAAGGACGTTCTGCGGCTTGTCAATCCGGAGGTCGCTGTCCACGAACATGAAGAGGCCCGTTTCCTGTGCCTTCTTCTCGAGGGCTTCCGACACCTCGAAGAGGCGTTCGAAGGCGTCGGTGGTGCCGATGACGAACTGCACCGGGAGGCCGCCGCCTCCACCGGGCAGAGGTGAAGGCTGGAACGCCACCGCCTGTGCCCCGGCGATCGCATGGAGCCGCTTCTGGACCTCCGGCTGCAGTTCCCAGGTCGTCCGGGTGCGCTTGTCCCAGGGCTTGATCACCATGCCGGCGAACCCCGAGTTGAGGCCTTTGAATCCCTCGATCTGGAACACGAGATCGATTTCCGGGATGTCGGAGATGCCCTGGTAGACTTGACGGGAGTACATCTGCATCTGCTCCAGGGTCGCGTCCGGCGCGGCCGTGAGCATGGCCATGATGAAGCCCTGGTCCTCTTGGGGCGCCAGTTCGCTCTTGGAGCCCGTGAAGAGGAAATAGTTGCTGGAAAGGATGAGCAGGGCGAACACCAGGACCACCGGCAGGGAGTCCAGGGCCACCCGCAGCCCCCTTTCGTAGCCGCCCCGCAGGCGGGCGAACTGCCGGTCGATGAAGTCCCCGAGGCGTCGCCGCTCCCCCGGCGCCGGGGGCGAAAGGAGGCGCGAGCACATCATGGGGGAAAGGGTGAGGGCCACGACGGCGGAGACGACCACCGCCCCGGCCAGCGTGTAGGCGAACTCCGTGAACAGCGCCCCCGTGAGCCCGCCCATGAAGCCGATGGGGAGGTACACGGCGATGAGCACCACCGTCATGGCCACGATGGGACCGCCCAGCTCCCGGGCGCCCAAGAGGGCCGCCCGCAGGAGCGGTACGCCCTCCTCCGTGTGGCGATGGACGTTCTCCACCACGATGATCGCGTCGTCCACCACGAGCCCGATGGCCAGGACGAGGGCCAGGAGGGTCATGAGGTTGATGCTGTAGCCCAGGGCCAGCATGATGGAAAACGTCCCGACCAGGGACAGGGGGATGGCGACCGTGGGAATGAGGACCGAGCGGACCGAGCCGAGGGAGAAGAAGATGACCAGGGTCACGATGAGGAGCGCCTCCACCAGGGTCTCGACGACCTCGTTGATGGAGCTGTTCACGTATTCCGTCGCGTCGTAGAGGATCCGTCCCTCGATGCCCTCGGGGAGCTGCTGCCGGATCGGCGCAAACGCCTCGCGCACGTCCCCGATGACCGACAGCAGGTTCGCGTCCGGGGCCACCTTGATGCCGATGAAGACGGCGCTCTCGCCGCCGAAGTGGACGGAAAAGTCGTAGTTCTCGGCGCCGAGGGTGATGTTGGCCACGTCGCCCAGACGGACGATGGCCCCGTTGACGGAGCGGATCACCAGGCCCCGGAACTCCTCGACGGAGTGGAGGCCCGTCGCGGCGGTCAGGTCGACCGTCACCATCTGCCCCTGGGTCCGCCCCAGGGCGGAGATGAAGTTGTTGGCCGCCAGGGAGTTGCTCACGTCCGTGGCGGTGAGGCCGTGGGCCGCCATCTTCACCGGGTCCAGCCAGGCCCGCAGGGCGAACTGCTGCTGGCCCAGGATCTCTGCGGTCTGCACCCCCTCGACGGTCTGCAGCTTGGGCTGCACGACCCGGATCAGGTAGTCGGTGATCTTGTTGACCGGCAGGACCTTGCTGGAGAACCCGATGTACAGCGACTCGACGGACTCGCCGGTGGAGAGGCTGATGACGGGCTGCTGCGACTCTTTCGGCAGCTGGTTGACCACGGCGTTGACCTTCGTGCTGATCTCCGTGAGGGCCTTGTTCGGGTCGAAGTTGAGGCGCAGGTTCGCCGTGATGCTGCTCATGCTGGCGGTGCTCGAGGAGGTGATGTAGTCGATGCCGTTGGCCTGGGCGATGGAGTTTTCCAGCGGGGTGGTGATGAAGCCCGACACCAGGGCCGGGTCGGCGCCGGTGTAGACCGTCGTGACGGTCACCACCGCGTTCTGGGTCTTCGGGTACTGGCGGACCGGCAGCAGGTTGATGGAGCGCAGCCCCAGGACGAGGATCAGGAGGCTGACCACGGTGGCCAGGACGGGGCGGCGGACGAAGAGGTCGGTGAAGTTCATGCGCGCTTTTTCCCGGTCACGGGTCCGTCGGCTTCGGGGCCGCGTCGCTGGCAGGCTGGACCCGGTTGTCGACGACGACGGGATGGCCGGTCTTGAGCTTGATCTGGCCGCTGGTGACCACCGTCTCCCCCTCCTTGACGCCGGAGAGGACCGCCACCTGGTCCCCCCGGGCAGGGCCAAGGGTGACGAAGGCCTGCCGGACCGTCAGGACCGGCTTCCCGTCGGCTCCCCTGCCCTTCTCCTCGGTGACGAAGACGGTCTCGCCGTAGGGGTTGAAGGTGACGGCCGTCCGGGGCAGCGTCAGGTAGCGCTTTTCCGCTCCCGCCCGGACCTCCACGGAGGCGTACATGCCCGGGAGCAGTTCGCGGCGGGGATTCCGGACGAGCGCCTCCACCTGGACGTTTCGCGTCTGGGGGTCCACCTTCGGGCTGACGGCGGTGACCCGGCCCAGGTAGGACTTTCCCGGGCGTGCGTCCGTCGTGACGGTCGCCGCCTGGCCTCGAGCGACGAGGGAGAGATCCTGCTGGGGCAGCGTGAAGTCGACGTAAACCGGATCGAGGGCCTGGAGCGTGACGATCCGGTCGCCGGCGTTCAGGTATTGACCCGGGTTGACCGAGCCGATGCCGAGACGTCCGGCGAAGGGGGCGCGGATCGTCCGCTTCTCCACCAGCGCCGCCTGCTGGGCGACCTGGGCGCGCTTCGTCTTGAGGTCGGCGGCGTCGGCATCCAGGGTCGCCCGGCTGACCGCCTTCACCTCGAACTGCTTCCTGCTTCGCTCGTAGACGGTCCCGGCCAGTTCGGCCGCCGCCTCCAGCGCGCGCAGCTGGGCGATCTCCGCCTCCGCGCTGAGCTGGACCAGGACCTGGCCGGCCCGGACCTCGTCGCCGGACCGGAAGTGAACCGTGTTCACGAGGCCCGCGATCTCGCTGGCCACGTCCACGCCGCGGGCCGCCCGGAGGCTCCCGACCGCCCTGAGCTGCGGCTGCCAGGTCTGGAAGGCTGCCTGGGCCGCCGAGACGACCGTCGGCGGCATGGCGGCGGAGGCCATGTGCTGCTTCATCATCCGGGACTGGAAGGCCTGCCAGCCGAAAATGCCGCCGAACAGCAAGCCGACAGCCAACAGCATGATGAGCATGCGCCTGGCCGTCGGGCCTTTCCACGGTTTGCCGAGGGTCATCGCGTTCACTCCTTCCTGTCTTCTGTCCGCGGTTCGCGGTTCCACCAGCCGCCGCCCAGGGCCTGGAAAAGGGCCGCCGTGTCGGCGAATCGCTGTGCCCGGGCCGTGATGACGCTGATCCGCGCCCTCTGGTAATCCCGCTGGGCCGTCAGCAGCGACACGTAGTTCGCGGCGCCGAGCTCGTACTGCTTCTCAGTCAGGTCCAGGGCCGCCCTCGCCGCCGCCGCCACCGCCGCGTACTCCCGAAGGGCCCGGGCGTCGGTTTCCAGGGCCCGGAGCGTGTCCGCCACGTTCTGGAACGCCTTCAGGACCGTCTGCCGGTACTCCGCCGCGGCGCGGTCGTAGGCGGCGACGGCGCCGCGCCGCCGGGCGAGCAGCTCCCCGCCCCGGAAGAGAGGCTGCAGGAGACCGGCCCCGAGGTTCCACGCCACGCTCTCCCCGCTGAACAGGAGACCCGTGCCGACGGCCTGGTATCCGTATCCGGCGCTGAGCGTGATTTTCGGAAAGAGGTTGGCCGTCGCCACGCCGATCTCCGCGCTGGCCTGGTGGAGCAGTGCCTCGGCGGCGCGGATGTCGGGGCG
>JBFYXW010000089.1:0-8837 GCA_041310335.1 Syntrophaceae bacterium
TCCCCCACCCCGTCGGCGCCGTCCGTCCGCTTCATCGCCTCGATGAGCCCCACGATCCCGGCTTTCTCCGATTCCGGGCACCGGGCCAGGGCAACGATCAGGGGCAGGGTCAGCTTCCCCTCCTGGAGGTCCTTCCCCACGGTCTTGCCGAAGAGGGCCTCCTCGGCCATGTAGTCCAGGGTGTCGTCGGTCATCTGGAAGGCCATGCCCAGGAGGAGGCCGAAGCGCCGGAGCGCCGCCACGGAGTCCGGCCCGTGGCCGCCCAGGATCCCGCCGATGGCGCAGGCCGCAGCCATGAGGATGGCCGTCTTCTTCTCGATGATGGTCAGGTAGTCCCCTTCCGTGATGTGGACGTCGCCGCTCCGGATCAGCTGAAAGACCTCGCCCTCGGACATGATGTTCGTTGTCTCCGACATGAGGCGCAGCACGTCGATGTTTCCGTCGTCGGACAGGATCCGGAAGGACTTCGAATAGAGAAAATCCCCCACGAGAACGCTCGCCGCGTTGCCCCAGACCCGGTTGGCCGAGGCCTTGCCGCGGCGGAGCTGGCCCTCGTCGATGACGTCGTCGTGAAGGAGGGTGGCCGTGTGAATGAACTCGAGGACCGCCGCGAGACGTGCGCTCCGCTCGTCCCGGAAACCGCTCAGGTTGGCGCAGGCGATGAGGAGCAGGGGCCGGAAGCGCTTCCCGCCGCTCCCGATGAGATAGCGGGAGATCTCGGGAATCAGGGCCACCTCGGAGCGGAATTCCCGCTCCATCACGGCCTCGACCTGCCGGAGATCACCGGCGTAATACTGGAAAATGTCCTGGATCGTCATGGGAACCGCCGGGTGGAAGTGGTCCCGATATTAGGGGGCGGGCCGCTTTCTTGTCAACGGTTATCGGCCAAAGCCTCAAAAAAACGCCGGCCCCGAAGGACCGGCGTCACACGTTCGATCTCAATGATTCGCCTTGTCGAAGGGCATCAGGCCTTGGATGGCTGCTTCAGCATCCAGATGATGGCGATGGAGGCCAGGCACATGACACCGGAGATGATGAAGGACGTGGAGTAGTCGCCGGCGGCGTACTGCTTCACCACCTGGACGCCCTTGTCCATGGCGTCGTAGGGGATCTGGCCCACGATGGACATCAGCTTCGGCGCCAGCCAGGGGCCGAACAGGCCGCCGGCGCCGTAGGCCGCGAACATCAAGCCATAGTTGGCGCCCACGTTCTTCGTTCCGAAGTAGTCCGCCGTGATGGCCGGGTAGAGGCCCAGGTAGCCGCCGAAGCAGAACCCGATGGAGCAGACGCCGAAGAGATACAGGGGATAGCTGGTGAACATCTTGAGGACCAGCATGATGACGCCGGCAAAGGCAAACAGGATGTACAGGGTGTTTTTCCGGCCGATGACGTCGGAGACCTGGCCCCAGACAAGGCGGCCGGCGGCATTCAGGATCGCCACGATCATGACGGCCACGGCCCCCTGGTCGGCGATGGCCTTGAAGGCGTCCATCGTGATCACGGGCATCGTCTTCGCCATCTCGATCATGGACGGGGCCTGCCACATGTTGGTGATGTTCATGATGATCATGAGGCCCGCCGTGCAGCCGGCGAAATAGGTGACCCAGAGGAAGTAGAACTGGGGTGTTTTGAGCATTTCCCCGGTCGTGAAATCACCGCCGGACGCTGCTTTCGCGCCCGCCGCCGGTGCCGGGGGATTCCAGCCCGCCGGCTTGAAGCCCGCGGGGGGAACCACCATGAGCTGGGCGCCCAGGACGACGGCGACCAGGAAGATGATGCCGAGATACATGAAGGTTGGCATGATGCCCGACATGGTAATGAAGGTCTTGGCAATGGGCGTAAAGACCAGGGCGCCGGCACCGAATCCGGCCACGGCGAGGCCCGTGATCATGCCCCGCTTGTCGGGGAACCATTTCACGCAGGTGGCGATGGGGCAGACATAGGCGGCGCCGATGCCAAGCCCGCCGATCACGGCGAAAGACAGGGTGAACATCAAGAGGCTGTCGGCGAAGGAAGCAAGGATGAGACCGGCACCCAGCATGACGCCGCCGGTCGTGGCCACGATCCGGGGCCCGATCTTGTCCTGGATCTTGCCGGCGAAGATGACACCCGTGGCGAAGAATGCCAGGATCAACTGAGCCGGAAGGGCCAGGTCCGTGGCGCTCCAGGTGGGAAAGCGGGCGCTCAGGCCCGGTTTGAAAACGCTGTAAATGTAAACTGCGCCCAGGCTGACCTGGATCAGCATGGCGCCGACAACCACCAGCCACCGGTTAAAGGTCTTCTCTGCCATGAAAGCGATTCCTCCTTTTATAAAATGCGCCGCTATCTAACACACATGTCCCGGTATGTCCAACCAATATTTCCCGTTCGAACCGTGTTGTATCGCCCCCTCAAGGCTTCTCCACGGCACTCACGGGAGATCCCGGAGCTGGTCCCGGGTGTTGACGTTGAAGAAAGGGTCCCGCCCCGCGAAGAAGGGCGCGACTTCGGCCTCCTCGACGGTGCGGATCCGGAATCCCTTGTAGAATCCGGTCACCTTCCGCTCGTCCCGCTCCAGGAGACGCCGGATGGCGGGGAGGCAGTCCCGGCTGTAGACGGCGTGCAGGGGCTCCGGGCGGCCGCCCCGGACGGGGACGACGATGTCCTGCCCCTCCGCGAGGGACGCCAGATGGCGGATGAAGGGGGCATCCAGGCAGGGCATGTCGCAGGCGCAGACGAAGGCCCGCGGGGCCCGGCTGTGAAAGAGCCCCGCGTGAATCCTCCGCCCGCTGACGGGAGTGACTCCCGAGTGTTGACGCTGCGGAAGGGGCGAACTACCTCCGTTCGACGCTGCAGGAACGGGTCGCGTCTTCCGGTGCGATCCCTCCTCGGCAGAGGAACATCGAGAGAACCGGGAATAATGTAAATATCCCATTGATTTAGATCACATTATCATTTAAACTCCTCGCATTATCGGCTTGGATCGGACCGGTGAACGCCTGATCAGAGCACCCGGCCGCCCTCGTCCTCCACGAATGAGTGGTACGTCCTGACCGGTCAACCCACTCCATCCAGGCATGAGACCCGCTTAACAAACAGCCGTTTCCGAACGGACACTGGCTGGCACCATTGCGGACAGCGTCAGGAACCATCCCCTCCTCACAGATTCCAGATCATTTGAGTCACGTCTGAAAATATAAACACAACCGCAAGGGCGATCTTGCGAACATAGACTCGGCGCGACATCGTGACCGGTGTTGTGCTGTGCGTTCAGGTGTATTGCGAATCCTGCGGCACGGATCAGAGGAGATGCTTCGCCATGGAAAAGAAGAAGAATCCGACTCGCCAGCAGAACAAACCCGGCAATTCCGCTGCGGACCAGACACCGACCCAACAGGCGGATGAACCGCAAGTCTCCCGTCGCCCCTTCCCCATCGTGGGCATCGGCGCCTCCGCCGGCGGTCTGGAGGCCCTGGAGCAGTTCCTGGGAAACGTGCCGGAGAAGAGCGGCATGGCCTTCGTCATCGTCCAGCACCTGGACCCGACGCACAAGGGGATCATGGTGGAGTTGCTCCAGCGCTCCACGCCCATGCCGGTGGTCCAGATCAAGGATCGAATAAAGGTTCAGCGGGATTGCGTCTACGTGATCCCCCCCAACCGGGACCTGTCCATTCTGCACGGGGTCCTGCATCTCCTCGAGCCGACGGCGCCGCGGGGTCTCCGCCTGCCCATCGATTTCTTCTTCCGCTCCCTGGCGGACGACCTGCATGACAAGAGCATCGGCGTCATCCTCTCGGGCATGGGCTCCGACGGCACGTTGGGCCTCCGGTCCATGAAAGAGAAGGCCGGGGGGGTCTTTGTCCAGGACCCGGCCTCGGCCAAGTTCGACGGCATGCCCAAGAGCGCCATCGACGCCGGGCTGGCCGACATCGTCGCCCCGGTGGAGGAACTGCCGGGCAGGATCATTGCCTACATCAAGCACGCCCCCCTCATCGACCGGACGGACCGGCCCCTGGAGGAAAAGGCCCAGAGCGCCCTGGAGAAGGTCTTCATCCTGCTCCGGACGCAGACCGGCCACGACTTCTCCCTGTACAAGAAAAGCACGGTCTACCGCCGGATCGAGCGGCGCATGGGCATCCACCAGATCGACCGGATCGCAACATACGTCCGGTACCTGAGGGAAAACCCTCAGGAGACGGAGCTTCTCTTCAAGGAACTCCTGATTGGCGTGACCAGCTTTTTCCGCGACCCGGCGGTGTGGGAACAGCTGAAGGGAAAGCTCCTTCCCGGGCTCCTGGCCGCCCGCCCGGGCGGCGGGGTGATCCGGGCCTGGATACCCGGGTGCTCCACCGGGGAGGAGGCCTATTCCCTGGCCATGGTTTTCCGGGAGGCCCTGGAGCAGGTGAAGGCTGCCTGGAGCTTCTCGCTCCAGGTCTTTGCCACCGACCTGGACAAGGACGCCATCGACAGGGCCCGGACGGGCGCCTACCCGGCCAACATCGCGGCGGACGTCTCGCCGGAGCGCCTGCGTCGGTTTTTTCTGAAGGAAGAGCGGGGCTACCGCGTGGGGAAGGAGATCCGCGAAATGGTGGTTTTCGCCCCCCAGAACGTCATCATGGACCCGCCCTTCACCAAGCTCGATATCCTGTGCTGCCGGAACCTTCTTATCTACCTGACCCCGGAGATCCAGAAAAAGCTCCTGCCGCTCTTTCACTACAGCCTGAATCCCGGCGGCATCCTGTTTCTCGGGAGCGCAGAGACCATCGGTGCTTTCCCCGACCTGTTCGCCCCGCTGGACGGCAAATCACGGCTCTTCCGGCGGCTTGATTCCACCGTCGGGGCCGAGCCAGTCGAGTTTCCGTCCTCCTTTCATCCTGCCGAGCTGGGTGCGCCCGAACCGCCCGCGGCGCAGAGGCCCGTCCCCAACCTCCAGGCCCTGGCCGATCGAATGCTCCTCACGGACTACGCCCCGGCCGCCGCCCTGACCAGCGACAAGGGCGACATCCTCTACATCAGCGGGCGGACGGGGAAGTACCTGGAGCCGGCGGCCGGCAAGGCCAACTGGAACATCTTCGCCATGGCCCGGGAAGGGCTGCGCTACGAGCTGACGGCGGCCTTCCAGAAGGCGCTCCGGCAGAAAGAGGCCGTCACCCTGAAGGGGCTGAGGGTGAAGAACAACGGCGGGGTGCAGGCGGTGGACGTCACGCTGCAGCCCATCGCCGAGCCGGGAGCCCTGCGGGGGACGGTCATGGTCGTCTTTGCGGACGCGGCCGCTCCCTCCGAACGGGCGATTCCGGGCAAGACCCCGAGGACTTCCGTCCGCAGCACCCGCCTGTCGGAACTGGAGCGGGAGCTGGAGCAGACCCGGCATGACCTGCAGACCACCCGCGAAGAGATGCAGACATCCCAAGAGGAGCTCAAGTCCACCAACGAGGAACTGCAGAGCACCAACGAAGAGCTGCAGAGCACCAACGAGGAGTTGACCACCTCCAAGGAAGAGATGCAGTCCATGAACGAGGAGCTGCAGACGGTCAACAACGAGCTGCAGGCCAAGCTGGACGAGTTGTCGCGGGCCTCCAACGACATGAAAAACCTCCTCGACAGCACGGACATCGCCACCCTGTTCCTGGACGACGCATTGAAGGTGCGGCGCTTCAGCAGGCGGACGTCCCAGATCATCAAGCTGATCCCCGGCGATACGGGGCGCCCCATCACCGACATCGCCTCGGACATGGTCTATTCCGGCCTGACGGAGGATGCGCAGGAGGTGCTGAAGACGCTCGTTCCCATTGAGAAGATGCTCGCCGCCAGCAACGGGCGCTGGTTTCTCGCCCGCATCATGCCCTACCGCACCCTGGAAAACCGGATTGACGGCGTGGTGATCACCTTTACGGACAGCACCGTTTCCAAGACGCTGGAGGCGGAGCTTCGGAAAACCCAGGCCGCCCTGGAAAAGCGGATCGGGGAACAGAAGGCGGAAATGAAGCGGGCGGACGAGCGGTTTCATGCAGAAAGAAAGCGTGGACGGAGATCGAAGGCTGCCGACAAGGATGGACCCGAATAGAAGGAGTCCGATCGCCATGAAGAAGACCGACAAAACCCCGACAAATGCTGCCGAACTGCGCCACCGGGCAGAGGAACGGCTGAGAGAGACGAAGAGGGCTTCGGTCGGGAAAGGCGCGGCATCGCTGTTAGCAGAGGACGCACAACGGCTCATCCACGAGCTTCAGGTGCACCAGATCGAGCTGGAGATGCAGAACGAGGAGCTGCAGAGGACACGGGCCGAAGTGGAGGCGGGGCTCGCGCTCTACACCGACCTTTATGACTTTGCCCCCGTGGGCTATTTCACCCTCGGCCTTGGCGGGACGATCCGCCGGGCAAACCTCACCGGCGCGCGGCTTCTCGGCATGGAACGCAGGCGTCTGGTGGGCCATCGTCTGGGGCATTTCTTATCCGAAGCCGACCGCCCCACCTTCACCGCCTTCCTGCAGAAGGTGTTTGCGAGCCGGGAAAAGGAGACCTGCGAGGTGGCGCTCCGCAAGGGGAAGGAAAGCCCTGCTTCACCCCGGGGGGCCAACAAACAGAGCTTCGGTGAAGCAGGCCAACGGATGCTTTCCATCGAAGCGGTCGCCTCCGCTGATGGGCAGGACTGCCGCGCGGTGATGACAGACATCACCGAACGCAAACGGGCCGAGGAGGAATTGAAGCAGTCGCGTGACCGGCTGCGGGCCCTGGCGATTCGATTGCAGGAGGTGCGGGAGGAGGAGAGGACGATCCTTTCCAATAACATTCACGATGACGTGGGAGCCAACCTGGCCGGTTTGAAGATGGCTCTCCTCCGGTTGGAGGGGATCGTCTCGAAGGTGAGAGATGTGGAACAGAGAAATGCCCTGATGGAGGTGAGCCAAAAGACAAAAGAGCTTATCGACAAGACGACCCGGTCCACCCGCAGGATCATCATGGAGATGAGGCCGTCTATCCTCGATGATTTGGGTCCGGTGGCTGCGCTGGAATGGCAGGCGGAAGAGTTCAAGACCCATACCGGCATATCCTGCAAGTTCCACAAGGAGCAGGAAGAAGTCGAACTGGAAAGGCACGCCGCCACCGCCTTGTTTCGCATTTTCCAGGAAGCCCTGGCGAATGTTGCCAGCCATTCGGGGGCCACGGAGGTGCTCATCCGGCTGTGGACCGATGGCGCAATCCTCATTCTGGAAGTAAAAGACAACGGGAGGGGCATCACGGAAGCGCAGCTTTCCGGAAAGGAATCTCTCGGCCTGATGAGCATGAGGGAGCGGGCCCTCGTATTCGGAGGTTCCGTCCAGGTCCGGGGAGAGTCGGGAAAAGGGACCACCGTGACACTGAGGGTTCCCATGGGGATGACCTTCTCTGAGCCGTCCGGTCGCCCGAATGCAAACGGATTAGAATCATGAGCAAAAGGAAAACAACCTCGGCGGGGGACGCCGGATCGCAAAATCCCCCCAAGGCTGCTCCCCTCAAAAGGATGGCTGCAGCCGGCAAGGTCCGGAAGCCGGTGAAACCCCGGAAGCGTCCCACCGTCGATTCAACCCTCCGGACGGACATGGAGACCGTGACGGACCAACTCGACCAAGCCGTGATGGATATGGCGCAGTTCTCGAGGGGTATTCTCCTTTACCATGAGTTGTTCCACCACGCCGTCACTGGAGTCGCCATCTACCAGGCCAGGGACGACGGCAAGGATTTCGTTTTCCTGGATGTAAACCCCACCGGGGAGAGGTTGAACCGCATCACGAAGGACGAGATCGTCGGGCGAAGCATCCTGGAAGTGTTCCCGGGAGTCCGGGAAATGGGTCTCTTCAAAATGCTTCAGCAGGTCTGGAGAACGGGAGTCCCGCAGACCCTCCCGTTCTGCGAGTACCGGGACGACCGCATCAGCCAGTGGGTCGAAAACTACGTATTCAAGCTCCCGACGGGGGAACTCGTCGCCATCTACGAAGACATCACGGCGCGCAAGCAGGCGGAAGACGCCCTGAAAGAAAAAAGCCTTCTCGTCGAGACCCTCCTGGACACCATCCCCACACCCATTTTTTACAAAGACACGAAGGGTGTCTACCTGGGCTGCAACCGGGCCTTCGCGGAAGCCATGGGGCTGTCGAAAGAGGAAATCGTCGGTCGGAACGTTTTTGGCGTCTCGCCGCACCCGCTGGCGGAGCAATACCGGAACAGGGACGAAGCGCTGCTTCGCCAGGGCGGGATGCAGACCTACGAATATCCCGTCCAATATGCCGACGGGTCCCGACACGACATCGTTTTCAACAAGGCCGCCTTTCCCCGTGCCGACGGAAGTACCGCCGGCCTCGTGGGGCTGATGCTCGACGTCTCCGTCCTGAGGGAGGCTGAGAGAAGCCTCCAACGTGGCGAGGAGCGCTACCGCTCGCTGATTGAAACCACGCGGGACCTGATCTACACGACAGACAGAAAAGGTTGCATCACTTACACAAACCCAATGCTTGCCCGAACGCTCGGATATGAGGATCATGAATTGGAGGGTAGGCCCTTCGTCGACATCCTGGCACCCGAATACTCTGAATTTGCAAGAAATGTCTTTCGAAGGGCCATGAAGGGAGGATCCGTCCCGATCTATGAGGCGGAAATGGTTCGGAAGGACGGGACCCGGCTTTCCGTTGAATTCAACACGGAAACCATCCTGGATGCCGACGGCAGTCCGGCGGGCCGGATGGGCATCGGCCGGGACGTCACCGAACGCCGGCGGGCGGAGCAGGCCCTCCGGGACAACGAGGAGGAACTGGCGGCCATCTATGAGAACGCGCCGCTCATCATGATGCTCATCGACGAGACATGGACGGTTCACAAGGCCA
>JBFYXW010000091.1:0-36314 GCA_041310335.1 Syntrophaceae bacterium
CGACATGGTGACGCCCGTGGAGGCGCAGGCCTTGCCGATCTCCGTCACGGCCAGGCTGAAGGCCACGACGCCGGCCTCGGATCCGCCGTAATCGGCCTTCACGTTGATGCCCATGAGGCCCAGGCCGGCCAGCTTCTTGAGGTTGGCCAGGAAGGCCTCCCGGTCGCCGTGCTCGTCCAGCTTGGCCGCCAGGGGCTCCAGTTCCGTCTTGGCGAAATTGCGGGCCGTGTCCTGAATGATTCTTTGTTCTTCCGTCAGATCAAGATTCATTGTTCCTTCCCTTCCCTCGGTCATGTATTACACGCCGGTCCCCGTGCGAATGAGCGGAACGGCCGGGGCGCCGGATCATGCGCGGTATCAATCGTGATGTTTGGGAAGGCGGGACGACGCCCGCCTTCCCAAACGGCTGGTTCCTGCATCCGGCGTGGGCCTGAATCATCCCGTCACCGGTCGGTCAGAACATCAGGCCCCCTTGTCGATGATGGCCTGAATCGCGGGTGAATAATCCGTCTTCGCGGGCAGGAAGATCAGCTCGGGATCGACGAACTCGCGGAGGACGAACAATTCCTTGTAGGTCGGGCGCGGGGTCTCGCCCTTGACCTTTGACACGTTCAGGTCAAACCCGCAGTTCTCCTTGACCTGTTCCACCGTGACACCCGGGTGGTAGGTATCCAGGTACATGATCCCCTGGTCGTCGAAGCGGTAGACGCCCATGTTGGTCACGACGGCGCATGGTCCGCTGTCGGCGAAGGCCGTGTTTTTCCAGACCTCCTTCTTGGGCTTCCACTCGTTCGTCTTGAAGTCCCAGCACCACCAGCCGGGGGTGGTCGTGTATTCATTCCGCTCCAGGAAGCGCCGCTTTTCCTGGAGAATGATGTAGGCCACCCGCTTGGACATGGTCCCGATGTCGGAGTTGCCGCCGGACCCGGTGAACCGGTGGGCGGGCGCGTAATAATCTCCGACGGAGGTCACGTTGACGCCGCCGTACTTGTCGATGGCCGCGCCCCCCAGGAACCCGAGCGAGACGTACCCGTTCTGGAGGTAGTAGCCGAAGGTGTCCACCAGGCCGCCCAGGGAAGAACTCAGGTTGGCCGCCCTCTGGTCGCAGACGGACATGGGGACGTGCATCGTCTTGCCGTCACAGATCCCCGATTCGTAAATGAGCAGTGCGTTGGGCGCATTCAGAAAGTTCGCCGTCATGATCCCCACCATGGGGAGCCCCGTGCCGGCAAACACGATATCGTCGTTGCGGACCTCGTGAGCCACGGCGATGGCCATCAGCTCCGGCAGGATGAACTCCCCCGGCTTTGCGGGCTCTTCGGGAATCAGGTCGATCAATTCCATCAATTCTTGCATTGATTTCGCCATGTTTCGTATCCCCCCTTTCTTTTAGTAACCGCTGCGTGCCACGGACAAGGGCATCTTCATCCTGGGTGCCGGCTTCTTTCCCCGCATCATGCGGACGCTGTAACCGGTGGTGCTGTCCGCCTTGAGGTCCAGAAGCTTCTTGGCTCCCAGCTTGATGATGAATTCTTCCCAGTTCTTGGGGCCGAAGATCCATTCATCGAGCCATTTCTTCAGGTCTTCGGGGTTCCGGGAGGCCTTGTCCATATCCCGCATGAAGGGCGCATCGTAGTCGTAGTAGAAGGGGACGGAACTCGGGAAGGCACCCCAGGGGCATTCCACGATGGCGTCGACCACGAAATAGGGGATCTGGTTGCTTTCCGGGCTCTTTCTCAATTCCGAATCGGGCACGATCTCTTCCGCGATGAGCACGACCTTGTCGGCGGCGAAGGAGATTTCCTTGTCAATGGTGCCGATTCCCCGCCAGCGGGCCGTTCCCTTGTCGCCGGCCTGGGCGACATGGATGATGGCCAGTTCGGGTCTCGCCGCCGGCAACAGGATGGTTTCACCCTCTCCCCAGAAGGGTTCCTCCATCTGGATGAACTTCTTCTTCGGAATTTTGGCGTTCTTGCCGTCCCGCAGGCCCGCTTTTCCCAGGGCGTCGTACTTGGCGTTGTACAGGTCGGAGCCGAGGGGTGCTGAGTAGGGAATAAAGGGCGCCCCGATGGCGCCGGCGAGGAACCGCATGGCCATGGAACCATGCGAGTAGTCTTCCAGGATGACCTTGCCGGCCTTGTAGTGCCGTTCCAGGTTGATGTCGATCTTGCCGGCCATTTCGCCCCAGCCCATCCAGTCCGTTTCATAGATCTTCATGGCGTTGACGGCATTGAGGAGCCAGGTGCAGACGCCGCCGTGCCGGTCGATGACATGAATGTCCTTGATTCCCTGGCGGACGGTTTCCCAGGCGAAAGCGAAGGGGTTCCGGTTGAAGCCCGTGAACCCGCTGTACGCGCAGATGACCCCGTCGTGCATGTACTTCTTGACTGCTTCCTCGAGCGACAGGATCTCCGCCTTTTTCGATTTCCCGCGAATTCTTGCCATTGTTACCTCCTTTTCAGTGCAATGATAAACCCCCTTGAAGATCGAAAAAACACAAGAGAACAGACCGGTTCTGCGTTACGGGCACTCACCTCCCTTCTCTTCGAGGAAATAAGCATGGTTTTGGATGATCGGGGAAAGGGACCGCGATGCGCGGCGTGGCGACGATCGTTTCGCGGATGAAACGAGAGAGATGCGGCATGAGATGGGAATCTCCTGGCCTCTCCGGGCAAAGTCCTGTTGGACGGTGCGACCGTCAATTTTTGAGGTTGGTAAGTCGATGAATCGCCCGCTCTGCAGAGGGCCGGTTATTCCGGCTTTCGTGCATGTCTGGAGAACGGGCATGACGGGATGAAATTGCTTCATAGCTATAGGGGAACAGCCCCCGGGTGTCAAGAGATAATTGGCGCTGTGTCCATGGGTTGAAGCCTGTTCGGGCCCCTTGGGAAAGGCCGCGAAAAAGAGGGGGCGGGAGATCAGGACGGCCGGGGAGCCACTTCATCCATCAGTTCTTCCAGGTAGGAAGGGGGGAGGGTCTTGCCAAGGCTCTCCATGTCCACTTCGAGGACCTCGCAGAGGGCAAACGTCAATCCTTCGTACAGGATCATGAGGTGATGGAGCGCCTCCTCAACCCGCTTCTCCCGGATGGCCTCTTCGAAGGTCTCCCGGATGAAGGGGTCTTCCGCCAGTTCCAGGGAGGAGCGGCCCAGGCTTTCCAGGTATCCGGAAGGCTCCTCGTTGCTGCTGTAAAGCCGTGCCATCTGCCGGAAGGCCAGGTAGCAGTACGTTGCCCGCTGGCGGACCTCCTCTTCGGTTAGCATCGTTCTCCTCCATTCGGGGCGGTGTAGAGCCGGTCCCCTCTCCGGGTCCGGTCGAAGCAGGCCGCCTCCATGCCGGGGACGATGATGCGTACCGTGGGGATGCCGATCGCGCCGTCGGTGAGATCCACCGCGATGACGCGGTCCAGGCCCCGGCGGGCGCACTTGGCCGCCAGGCGGCGGACATCCTCGAGGATGTCGTTTCCGAAGTCCCCTCCCATGTCCCCCAGGTCCTTCTGCCGGTAGCTGAAGAAGCGGTAATCCTCTTCTTCCTCCCGGTAATAGGCCGAGCCGCTTTCCTGGAGGCCTTCCATGCCGCGGGTCTGCAGAAACAGGGCCCGGGTGGTCACGATCTCCAGGAGGGCCCGCGCGAGGGCCACCCGGGGGTCCAGGTGAGTCCCGAAACCGTCGATGGGGATCATGAAGTCGTAGCGCAGGTCCCGGGAAAAGGCGGCCACCGTGGGCACTCCGACGTCGGAGGTGATGTCTTTGGCCACGATCTCGATGTCGGCCCCGCTCATCTTTTCAATGATGTCGAGGAGGAAGGTGTTTCCATCGGCGGCCCGGACCGACAGGGCATCCAGGGCCTCGGCCCGGTACTGGGCGATGCTCCAGGCGTCGCGCTCGATCACCTCCGTGAGCCCGTGCTCGACGGCCTCCTCCAGCGTGTTGCCGGCGGCGATGCCGTTCGTGTGGGTATGAATGAGCAGGGTGTCATCCAGGGGAAAGGGGTGAAAGACGGCGCAGGCGGGGACGAATATTTCCTCTTCCCGGAGGAGATCATAGCCGCAGGTCCAGTGGATGGGCCGGTCGTCGTCGTAGTCGCTTCCCTGGCAGAGAATCAGATCCGCGGGTGGAAGGACGTTGAGACGCCCGGACAGTCGCCTGTAACTGTCCCGGATCAGCCGTTCCCGGTGTACTTCCCGGAACTCCGTCGCGTAGCGCTCGACGGATTCCATCGTGAGGGATACCCGGGCCTGGATGGGGCTGATGCCCTTCCCGGTATGCATCGTGACGGATCCGTCCGGCCGGATCCTCCGGCAGGTGAAGACGGGCAGGCCGATGCGATCGATTCCCGAGGCGTCCAGGATGTCCAGCATCCCGACGGCTTCCTCCAGCCGGCGAACGAAGGCAAGGGTTTCCGCCGGCGGACGGGAGCGGTGGGTCTCCAGGATATAGGTCTTCGGGCAAGGCTTGAGGGGCAGGGGTGGCATCCGTCTCCTCCCTTTGGATCGAGGCTGTTGGAGCGGCGGATTCATCACGCCGGCGACGGGGGAAATCAAGCGCAAATCGCTCGGACTGTCAATGGTTTTGTAAGGAATGGGCGGGTAAAACCGGCGTCTGGAGCCAAAGCGATTGACAAACTGCCGGGGTTGTGCCAAGAACCCAACACCGGTATTTCGCCGGTGAAAGCGCCTTTTTCCCCCTTCCAACAAAAAGTCACGAACCGGACCCGCACAGGAGCGGAGCGCATGGGGCAGGTCCGGGGGAAATAAAAGGAGGATGCGATGGAGAAGGTACCGCAAAAACTGGACAAGACCAGAGCAACGTTTTACGCCGGCGCGAAGATAACCGGGTTTGGCGAGCGAAAACCCGATTATTCCGGCATGGGGAAGAAGATCAAGGGGCAGTTCAAGAAATTCCGGGAGGTGGTCTGCGTGGAGGCGTGCCGCACGCCCTATGGCACCTTCGGCGGGTCCCTCAAGGGCTTCGACGCCCCGCAGCTGGGTGCCCTGGCGATCAAGGAGTGCCTGAGGCGGACCGGCGGCAAGGTCAAGCCGGACAACATCGACTACGTCATCATGGGCCAGGTGGTGCCCGCCGGGTGCGGGCAGGTGCCGAGCCGTCAGGCGACCCTGCTGGCGGGGCTCCCCGACTGGGTGCCATCCATCACGGTGAACAAGGTCTGCTCGTCGGGCATCAAGACGATCGACCTGGCCGTCCAGATGATCCAGACGGGGCGGGCCGAGATCATCATCGCCGGGGGCCAGGAGAGCATGTCGAACTGTCCCTACTCGCTCCCCGACATGCGCTGGGGAAACCGGATGGGCCTCCCCAACGGGCGCACCGTGGACCTGATGGTCTACGACGGCCTGTGGGACGCCTTCTACAACCGCCACATGGCCATCCACGGGTCGGAAACGGCCGACGAGTTCGGCTTCACCCGGCAGGATCAGGACGAGTGGGCCTACACCTCCCAGATGCGGGCCGTGGAGGCCATGAAGGCGGGCCGCCTGGACGACGAGATCTTCCCCGTGGAGATCAAAAAGGGCAAGGACGTGGCGGTCTTCGACAAGGACGAGGGGCCCCGGACGGGCACGACCCTGGACGGCCTGGCCAAGCTGCCCCCTGTCTTCAACCACAAGAGCACCGTCACAGGCCAGATGGGGAGCGTGACGGCTGGCAACGCGCCGGGGGTCAACGACGGCGGCGACGTCTGCATGCTCATGAGCGCCGAGAAGGCAAAGGAACTGGGCCTGAAGCCCCTCTTCACCATCCTGGATTACGCGGAGGTCTCCCAGCCGACGAAGGACATCGCCACGGTGCCGGGCCTGTCCATCAAGAAGGTCCTCGAGCAGAACGACCTGTCGCTGGACCAGATCGACCTGGTCGAGATCAACGAGGCCTTCGCCGCTGTCGTCCTCGTCAGCGCCCGGAGCGTCCTGGGCATGTCCAAAGAGGAGATGATGAAGAAGGTAAACGTGAACGGGAGCGCCATCGCCTACGGCCACCCCATCGGCGCCACGGGGGCCCGGATCCTCATGACCCTGGGTTATGAGCTCCGCCGTCGCGGGGGCGGCGTCGGTGTCTGCGGCATCTGTTCCGGCCACGCCCAGGGCGATGCCATGCTGATCCGCGTGGACTAATCGGGATACACTTCGATATCCGCATGGACATTCCGGAAACGGCGGGAGAACGGGGGAACGAGTGGGCTGGGGCCTGCCCGCTTCCCCGAGCCTGCCGCGTTCCCAGGAAAAAAACAAGGAGGGAAGGAAATGACCATCAAGACAATCGGTGTAGTGGGTGCGGGGCAGATGGGGAACGGGATCGCCCAGGTGGCGGCCTATCCGGGCGGCCTGAACGTCATCATGAATGACATCGCCGAGCCGTTCGTGAACCGGGGCTATGACACCATCTCCAAGAACCTGGACCGGCTGGTGGCGAAGGAGAAGCTGACGGTGGACCAGAAGGCGGAGATCCTCGGGCGGATCAAGAAGAGCACGAACGTCGAGGACATGAAGGACGCCGACATCGTCGTGGAGGCGGCGGTGGAGCGGGAAGACCTGAAACTGGGGCTCTTCAAGAAACTCGACGAAATCTGCAAGCCCGGCGTCATCCTTGCCACGAACACCTCGTCCATTCCCATCACCCGGATCGCCGGCGCCACGAAGCGCCCCGAACTGGTCATCGGCATGCACTTCATGAACCCCGTGCCGGTCATGCGGCTCGTGGAGATCATCCGCGGCCTCGCCACCTCCCAGGAAACCTACGACACCACGGAGGCCCTGAGCAAGCAGTTCGGCAAGGTCCCGGTGGAGTGCAACGACTTCCCCGGATTCATCTCCAACCGGATCCTGATGCCCATGATCAACGAGGCAGTCTATGCCCTGATGGAGGGCGTGGGACAGCCGAAGGCCATCGACGACATCATGGTCCTGGGGATGAATCACCCCATGGGACCGCTGGCCCTGGCGGACCTGATCGGTCTGGACACCTGCTGGGCCATCATGGACGTGCTCTACAAGGGCTTCGGCGATTCCAAGTACCGTCCCTGCCCGCTCCTGAAAAAGTATGTGGATGCGGGCTACATGGGACGCAAGAGCGGACGCGGGTTCTACGACTACAGCAAATAGTGCGTCGCGACCCGCAAGTCCCAAACGGATTCGGGCATCCTCCCCCGGAAGCGGGGGGGGATGCCCGCGGATCCGGCTGTATTAAGGAGCGTCCCTTCCCATTTGCCGGGCCCGCCGGGCCCCCTCCGGAGGACGGGGAACACCCATGGAAATCGATACCCGCAAGGAGCAGGAGACAGTGATCGTGTCCGTCCGCGGACGGATGGACTCCCTGTGCGCCCCCGACTTCGACCGCATCCTCGAAGGGCACCTGGAGCAGGGTGAGAGACGCTTCGTCATCGACTTCGGGGCCCTCGAATACATCAGCAGCGCCGGCCTGCAGTGCATCCTGGCGGCGGCGAAGCAGCTGGAGGACGGCCGGGGCGAGATCCTGCTGGCTGCCCTGAAGGGTCCCGTCCGGGAGGTCTTCGAGATTTCCGGCTTCGACACCCTGTTCCCGATCCACGATACGGTGGAAGCCGCGTTGAACGCCGGCTGACCGCTTTCAACCGGGATTTCCGGTATTCTATGCCGTTCATGAAACACCCCGCAACGCTGGACTCCCTCCGGCCGCTGATGGCTTTCGTATCGCGCTGCCTGGTGAGCCGGGGCTTCAGCCATCTTCGGGCCAGCGAGGTCGAACTCGCCGTGGAGGAGGCCCTGGTGAACGTCTTCCGCTATGCCTACCCCGACCGTCCGGGGGAGGTGGAGGTTCGCTGCCAGGCCGCCGACGACGGGAGGCTGGTCATCGAAATCGAGGACGAGGGAGTACCGTTCAATCTCCTGTCCATTCCCGATCCAGAACTGTCCCCGGACATCAACCGGCGCAAGATCGGCGGACTGGGCGTTTTCTTTATCCGGCGCATGATCGACGACGTCCGTTACCGCCGCGAGCAGAACCGCAATGTCCTGACCCTGGTCGTTTCCCCGGAGAGGCCGGCCCCGCTGATGGGAGAGCCGGGATGCCGCCATTCCGGCCAACCCCTCTAGGCCCGGGAGGAGCACCGATGGATGACCAACGGAAGATTCGTGTGGAGAAGTATCTCCGGGCGACGGTCCTCAACGACGTGGTCGAGTTGGAAAAAAGGGTCTGGAACCGCGAAGGGTACCGGGAAGTGAATGCCCCGATGCTCTATTTCGAACTGGCCTACCTGACCAACGGCCTGGTCCTGACGGCCTTCGACGAGGGCATCTATTCCGGGGAAGAGCGGCGGCGGATGGCGGAGGCGGATCCCTGGTACGCTCAGGACCGCCCCATCGGTTTCCTCGTCTGCTTCGCCGACTTCGACAAGCGGGGCTCCTTCTGGTACGGGGCCCGCATGGGAGTGGACCGGCTCTACTGGGACAAGAGCATCGGCGACGAGCTGGTCCGCGTCCTGTACGAGTGCGCCAAGGAAAGAGGCATTTCCCGGATCCGCTGGACCTACGACCCGCTTGTGTCGAGAAACGGCTACATCTATATCCACCGGATGGGGGCCATCGTGCGCGAGATCGGTTTCAACTACTACAGCGCCGTCTTCACCAGCGACGAGTTCAACCGGGCGATCTCGACGGACCGCTTCATTGTGGAGTGGCTCGTCCAGACCGACCGGGTCCGCGACCGGATCGAGCGGGGCATCCTGCCCTCCCTGGATGACACGTCGGACATGACAGAGGAAAACATCGTCAACGCCATTGACCTGGATGCGGAGGGCCTGGAGTGTCCGGGCGAGAAAAACGTGTTTCATCTCAACGCATCCCCTTTGTTCGTGGAGATTCCCTACAACCAGGACCGGATCCTGAAGGCGGACCGTGCCAAGGCCCAGCGCCTCCGGGATTCTTGCCGGGCCCTCTTCATGCATTACCTGGCCCGCGGATACGTGGTCCGCGGGTACGTCGTCCGGCGGGAACCGGATGGCCGGCGCAGGCCCTATTACCGGCTGGAGCGCGAAGCGCGCGGGCAGACCCTGAATATCTGACAGAACCGGGTCGGGCGGCCCGTGCCCGATCGAATCAGGCCGGACGTCCTTCCCTCGCGGGCCCGAGACGGGCAGGCAATGGAGATTCCAGGCAGGGGGCTGTTCCAAAACTTGAAGATACCGATCCGCACCAAATTGCTGCTCGCCTTCCTGGGATTGCCGGTGGTCTCGCTGATTCTCTTTGGCTATTTTGCCTTCGGGGATATCCGGCAGATCGGGAACTACGCCCTGGAAAGCAGCGCCGCCCTCGGCGACAGCGCCGCCAGCGACAGCGCCAAGGCCCTGGAGGCCCTCGGGGAGGGCGTCATCACCCAGAAGGCGGCGGACGTCGCGCTCCAGTGCCGCATCTACCTGGACGCCCATCCCGGCGTCGGCCTGGATCAGCTCCGCAAACGTCCGGATTTTCAGAAAATCGCCGTCCAGTCGGTGGGAAAAACCGGCTACACCCTGGTCTACGACCGGAAAACGGGGTTCATGAAGTTCCATCCGAACCCGGAGATCGTCGACTTCGACCTCCGGCAGTGGCGGGACAAGCTTCCCGACTTCTGGAAAATCTTCGAGAAGACCTTCGACGGATCCCCCAACAGCGGCTATTACAACTGGCCCGACGTGGACGGCCGGATCCGGAGCAAATTCATGTCCATCGTGCCCGTCCGGGACTCGATGTTCATGGTCGCCGCCACCACCTACATCGACGAGTTCTCCATCCCCGTGATCGAGACGAAGAAGCGGATCGACACGACCACCCAGCAGATCAAGGAGCACGTCAACGAGACCCTGGAAGGCATCTACCAGAATTTCTTCGCGTTCCTGTTGGTCCTGATGGTCGTCGTCCTAGGGGTCGCCGTTTTCATCGCCCGGACGATCACCCGGCCCATTCTCTCCCTCATCGTTGGTGCGAAGGCGATCGGCCGCGGCGAGATCGACCACCGGGTGGAGGTGACGACGGGGGACGAGATGGAGGAACTGGCGGCGGCCTTCAACCGGATGACCATGGACCTGCGGGAGTACATGACCTCGCTGAAGCGGACCACGGCGGACCGGGAAGGCCTTCTCAAAGAGCTGGAAATCGCGCGGGGAATCCAGCAGCGGCTCATTCCGGAGCGGGCTCCCCACATCCCGAGAATCGACCTGGCGGCCAACAACATCCCCGTCCGGGAGGTGGGGGGCGATTTTTACGACTTTATCCCCGTCATGGACGATTTGTGGGGCATCGTCATCGCCGACGTGTCCGGGAAAGGCATGCCGGCGGCGATGTTCATGGGATTGTCTCGAACGGTGGTCCGGGCCAGCGCCACGGGAGCGCTGGATCTGGCGCACGCCATTCGCCAGGCCAACGAACTCATCTGCCGGGATTCGACCTCCGGCATGTTTGTCACCCTGTTCTATGCCGTCGTCGAGCCCGGGCCGAAACTCCGGTATGTGAATGCGGGGCACAATCCCCCGGTTCTGTTGAGAAGGGATCAGGAGGATCCGGTTTTCCTCAGGGCCCGGGGCATAGCCCTGGGGGTCCGGAGGGACATCCATCTCCAGGAGCAGTCCCTGCCGCTGGCGGAGGGCGATCTCGTGGTTCTATACACCGACGGGGTCACCGAGGCGGTCAACGAGCATGACGAGGCCTTCGGAATGGAGCGGCTGGTTCAGGTGGTGCGGGACAATCGAGGTTTCTCCGCCGGGGACGTCATCCGGAAAATTCAGGATGCCGTCATCGCCTTCGCCGGCGGGAGGCCCCAGTTCGACGACATTGCCCTGGTGGTTCTGAAAGTCGTCTGAGCGGGGCAGCGCGTGACCGACAAAGACCGTGCCTACCTGCATTCCCGAAACTTTTCCTCTTGTTTCGCTCTGATTATCGGAGTATATTGCCAGCAATTTTATCGATTCGGATGCCGGAGGCGGGGAGCAGCGATGAAAGATCGACCGACCCAGTTGGCCAGTCTGCTGGACATCGAGGACCATGACGCCGTCATTGAGGAAATCCGGACCATCGCCTCCCTGGCATTCCCCCGTTTCGACCACGGACGGTTCAACCGGGCCTATGAGGACATTGCCAGGCTCTTTCGGGGAGAGTATCCGGGCTACCGCCAATCGAACGTCGACTACCACGACCTCAGCCACACCCTGGCGGTCACTCTCGCCGTCGCCCGCCTGATGCACGGGGCCGTCGAAGCCGGTTCTTTTCTCACGGAGAAGGATTTCAACGTCGGCCTCGCCAGCGGCCTGATGCATGATACCGGCTACATCCAGCGAAGCGACGATGTCGAGGGAACGGGGGCCAAGTACACCCTGATCCACATCGACCGGAGCATCGAATTCGTCGAGCAGTATTACCGGGGCGATCCATATTTCGCGGATCACCTGGACAGTTTCAACGACATCCTGCAGTGCACCGGCCTGAACACCCGGGTGGCGGAGCTCCGGTTCGCCAACGCGAACGTCGCACTCCTGGGGAGAATCCTGGGCACGGCAGACCTCCTGGGTCAGATGGCCGACCGCCATTACCTGGAAAAGCTGCTGGATCTCTACGACGAATTCGTGGAGGCGGGAATCACAACCTTTACAAGCCAGCTGGATCTCCTGGAAAAGACGAGGGGATTCTACCAGATGACCCGCAAGCGGTTTTCCGAGGAAATGGAGGATGTGTACCGGTATGCCCGGGACCACTTCCGTAAGCGCTGGGGCGTCGACGAAGACCTCTACATGAACAGCATCGAAAAGAACATCCTTTACCTGGATTACCTGGTCACCCACCGCCGGGATGAATACCAGAAATACCTCCGCAGGATCCTCGTCAAGAAAGCGAATGCCTGAAACGCAAGGGAGGGGCCTTCTCCAAGGAAGAAAAGGCTTGCTTTATCCGGATTGCTGGGATAGAAGGCGACTCCGTTTTTTTACAGACTCCTTGTCCGGGCGTCCTGCCCGGGCTCCATAGCCGTGAGGAGGTAAAGGGAATTGAGGAGATACGAGACAGTATTCATCATCCATCCGGACCTGAACGACGAGGAAACGACCGCGCTGACGGACCGCTACTGCGGTATCATCACGGCCTACAAGGGCGTCCTGGTCAAGGTGGATCGATGGGGGAAGCGCAAGCTTGCGTACCTGATCCGCAAGCAGGCGAAAGGGACTTACGTCCTCCTGGATTATGCCGGTTCGAGTGCCGTCGTTTCCGAGCTGGAGCGCAACTTCAAGATCGACGACCATGTGCTCAAGTACATGACCATCCTGAAGAGCGAGAGCGTCAGCCTGCAGGATCTTGAAGCGGAGGCCGCCCAGGGCAAGGCGAAGGCTGCGGACGGGACAACGGAGTCTTCGGGAACTCCCGTCGAGACAAGGGCTCCGCTGACGGTTATTTCACCGGTGGCGGCAACGGCGCAGCCGGCGACCAGCGAGCAGGGGGAGTAGGATCATGGCGTATCCATCATCGGGAAGCCGGCCGTCCCGGCCGCACAAGAAGTTCTTTCATCGGCGGAAATTCTGCCGTTTCTGCACGGACTCCAATATCCAGATCGATTACAAGAACCCCTCCATCCTGCGGGATTTCGTCACCGAGCGCGGCAAGATCATGCCCAGGAGGATTACCGGCAACTGTGCCGGTCACCAGCGCGAATTGACGGTGGCCATCAAGCGGGCACGGACGCTGGCTCTTCTCCCGTTTGCAGTCCAGGAGGGGTGAGGGCGGTCACCTCCGGCGGACCGGCCCCGTTCCGGACCCGGTTTCCGGGGAGGAGGGAACGGGGCGATGTCCCACCGGAGCGGAAGGCTTGAGGAGGCCTCTCCGAGGGGGAGCGTTGTTTGCAGGATTTCTCTGGACCACGCTGATCTATCTCGCCGCCTTTTTCCTGCCTTTCGCCGGGTCGCTCCTGATCCCCTTTACGCCACTGCCCGTCCTGTATCATCATGTGAAAAGGGGCCGGACGCAGGGCTGGATCATCCTGGCCCTGTCGCTCTCGGTGGTATCCGGAGTGCTTGCACTGGCCGGCGCGGCGTCCACGGTGCCGGTTTTCATCCTGGCGGGGCTGGCCGGGGCCGCGTTGGGAGAACTCCTGAGAAGAAACCTCTCCATCGAAGCGGTCGTCCTGTATCCGGTTCTGTTCTCCTTTGCGGCGGGCTGTCTTGTCCTGATCGGCCACGGCCTCTACGCGGGCCAGCCTTCCTTCGCGCTGCTGGAGTCCTACCTGGCCGGCAGCATCGAGGAGAACCTCCGAATCTACGGCATGCTGGGCCTGCCTCCGGATCAGGTCCAGGAAATCCGGGATCAGCTGCCGGAGATCGCCCGGTTCTTCGCCTTGATTGCGCCGGCCTTTGCCATTGCCATGGCGTCCCTGGTCCTCTGGGTCAACGTCATGGCCGGGGGGAGCCTGATCCGGCAGAAGGGGGGAACGTACCCCGATTTCGGGGACCTGACCCTCTGGAAGGCGCCGGAGCGGATCGTGTGGTTCCTGATCGCCGCCGGAGGGGCGATGCTGGTGCCGGTCGAGCCGGTGCGACAGGTCGGTTTGAACGTCCTGATCCTCTGCCTGTTCGTTTACCTGTTTCAGGGGCTGGCCATCGTCGCCTGTTTTTTCAAGCGGAAGAAGGTTCCCTTTTTTTTCCGCTACCTGTTTTACGGGTTGGTCTTTGCCCAGCAGTACGTCGCCCTGACCGTGGCGATCCTGGGCCTGGCCGACCTGTGGACGGATCTTCGCAAATACATCCGGGAACGGGGCGCCCCCACCTGACCGACGGGGCTGCTTTCCGCAACCGGCACGTGACACTAGCTGAAAAGGAGCAAGAGCCATGAAGGTGATTCTGAAGGAACATGTGGATTCCCTCGGCAACGTGGGGGAAACGGTCAAGGTATCCGACGGGTATGCCCGGAATTTCCTGATTCCCAAGGGGCTTGCCGTGGAGGCGAGTTCGAAGAACGTCAAGTCCGTGGAGGACGAACGGCGCCGCATCCTGCAGAAAGCGGAGAAGGAGCGCCGCAAGGCGCAGTCCATGGCGGATCGCCTGGCGGGGGTGACCTGCGTCATCCGGCGCCGGGTGGGGGAGCAGGACAAGCTGTTCGGCTCGGTGAACACAAGAGACATCGAGGAGTGCGCGGTGTCGATGGGGCTTGAACTGGAACGGAAATGGATCGTTCTGGAGGAGCCCATCCGGGAACTGGGGACCTTCCCGGTGAAGGTGAAGCTGCCCGGAGGGGTTGCCGCCGAAATCACCGTTTCCGTCGAGGCGGAGGCGGAGTCCTGAAGGATCTGCGAATAGAGGGCCATGAAAGACATTGACGCCTCCCTGCACCGGATTCCCCCCCAGAACATCGAGGCGGAGCAATCCATCCTCGGCGGGATCCTGCTGGACAATCACGCCCTGAACGCGGTGCTGGAGGTGCTGGATTACAAGGACTTCTACAGCGAGGCCCACCGGAGAATCTTCCGGGCCATTGTGGAGTTGTCCGACCGGAACGACCCCATCGACCTGATCACGCTCTCCAACCTCCTCAAGGAGAAGAAGCAGCTCGGTCCCGTCGGCGGGACGGCCTATGTCGCGTCGCTGGTGGACAACGTGCCGTCGGCCGCCAACGTCGCCTACTATGCCCGGATCGTCAAGGAAAAGGCCATCCTCCGGGGGCTGATCGGGACCGCCACGGAGATCCTGGGCAAGAGTTACGACGCCTCGGCGGATGTGGACCAGGTTCTCGACGAGGCGGAGCACGCCATCTTTGAAATCTCGGAACGGAAGATCCGTCCCGCCTTCTGGCCCTTCAAGACGATCATCAAGGAGAGCATCCGGAGCATCGAGAAGCTCTACGAGCGCAAGGAGCTGGTGACGGGCGTACCGACGGGCTTCGAGCGGATCGACGAACTCACCTCGGGCCTCCAGAATTCAGACCTGATCATCATCGCCGGACGCCCCAGCATGGGGAAAACCGCCTTTGCCCTGAACATCGCCCGCAATGCCGCCATCCTGTCGGCGGTCCCGGTGGCGGTCTTCTCCCTGGAGATGTCCAAGGAGCAGCTGGCGCTGCGCATGCTCGCCTCCGAGGCCAAGGTGGATTCCCAGAGGATCCGCAAGGGCTTCCTGGGGGAAACGGACTGGCCGAAGCTCATCACCGCGGCGGGGCACCTGTCGGAGGCCCTGATCTTCATCGACGACACGCCGGCCCTGACAGTCCTGGAGATGAAGGCCAAGGCCCGGCGTCTCAAGGCGGAAAACGGCCTGGGGCTGGTGATCCTGGATTACCTTCAGCTCATGAAGGGCGGCTCTTCGCGGGAGTCTCGGGAGCAGGAGATATCGGAGATCAGCCGTTCCCTCAAGGCGCTGGCCAAGGAACTGGGCGTTCCGGTCATTGCCCTCTCCCAGTTGAACCGCAAGGTGGAGGACCGGACGAACCGCCGTCCGCAGATGGCGGACCTCCGGGAGTCCGGGGCCATCGAGCAGGACGCCGACGTGATCGCCTTCATCTACCGGGACGAAGTGTACAACCGGTCCGAGGACAACCCCGAGAAAGGCATCGCGGAGATCATCATCGGCAAGCAGCGGAACGGGCCGACGGGGATCGTCAAGCTCGCCTTCCTGGAAAAATACACAAGTTTCGAAAACCTGGCCCGTTCCGAAGGGACGGCCTGATCGGCGAGGGGTGTGCCGAGGATCGGGAACCCCGGAGGGCGGCCGGTTTCCGATGCCTTCCCGCTACTTGCCCAGGAGCGGAGGGTCGCTCCCGAGGTAGGGGAGGGCTGTGGCCAGCTTTTTCAGGGCCTGCTTTTCGATCTGGCGGGCCCGCTCGCGGGTGATGCGGTACCGGTCCCCGATTTGCTGCAGGGTTTCGGGATTGTCCGCCATGACCCGATGGCGGATGATGTAACTTTCCTTTTCATTGAGCGTGGCCATCGCCCCGGCGATGTTCTGCTGCGCCAGTTCCATTTCCTCTTTCTTGATCAGCGAAACCTCCTGATCGTCCCCGTCGTAGGTCAGGTAATCGAGGTGGGAGACGTCCCCGTCGTCGCCGATGGTCGCGTCCAGGGACAGGTCCCGGTGGGAGAGCCGCAGGTCCATCTGCTCGATGTCGATCTCCTTGACGCCGAGAGATTCGGCGATTTCCGCGAACTCCGGGTTTTTCTGGGAGAGGGCCTCGAGCCTTTTCTTGGCCTGGCCGAGCTTGAAGAACAGCTTTCGCTGGGCCTGGGTTGTCCCGATCTTGACCAAGCTCCATGTCTTGATGACGTAATTCTGGATGTAGGCGCGGATCCACCAGACCGCGTAGGAGATGAGCCGGTATCCCCGGTAGGGGTCGAACTTCTTCACGGCGTGCATCAGGCCGATGTTCCCCTCCTGGATGAGGTCGGCCAGTTTCATGCCGTAGTTCCGGTATTCGTGGGCGATCTTGACGACGAACCGCAGATTGGACACGATCAGGAGTTCCGCCGCCTCCATATCGTTGTACTTCCGGAAACGGACGGCCAGACGGAATTCCTCCTCCGGGGTGAGGAGTTCGAACCGGTTGATCTCCAAGATGTATCGGTCAAGGGTTCCCGTAAGGCTGGGAAGTTCCAAGGTTCCTCCTGCAATGCTTTGAAATCATGTAATAATATCGTAACGTGGAGATCTCTGTCAAGTGTTTTATGCTTGGTTCCGCGCTTGACAGGCAGAGCCTTTGTGCTTAATTTTGACGCACATTTTGACGGAAGGTCGATGCCATGAATGCAATCAGCCGGATTCTTCTCGAGTCAGCCTGCCGGATCGCCCACGAGGTGGAAGCGAAGGCGATGCTCCTGTACGCGGACCTGGTGGACCACCTGCCCTTTCCGGGGGAGGGAGACCCCTGCTACCAGTTGATCCTGGTCACCCGGGGCGATGAAGAGGTGCCGGAACCCATCCGGAGCAAGAGCGTTCAGATCAATGTGCCGGATGTCAAGCTGACCCGGCTCGGCCAGATCAAGATCGCCATCACCAAGGGCATCGCCACAGGCCTCTTCCGGAAGGGAGACAAGGTGGTCTGCCTAAGCGGCATATCCGGCTTCGGATACGCCGACAGCCTGTTCGTCATCGACGTGGGAAAGGAGTTCGAGATCCTGACCTCTGAAAACATCAGCGGCATCAACGAGGCGGTCTATCCGGAGGTCTTCGGAACGGTCCTGAATCTGGCGCTGGAACTGGCCGCACAGGGCAGGGAAGGGCGGAAGGTGGGGACCATCTTCATCCTGGGGGATCACGAGCGGGTGATGCAGCTTTCCCGCCAGATGATCATCAATCCGTTCATGGGGTACGACGAGGAGCAGAGAAACATCCTGAACCCCGACCTGAAGGAAACGATCAAGGAATTTTCCGCCATCGACGGCGCCTTCGTGATCAAGGAAGACGGGGTGCTCGTGACCGCCGGCAGGCACCTCAGCGCGGCCCTGGAGGCAAAGGATTTTCCCCAGGGCCTGGGAAGCCGCCACATCGCCGCCGCCGGGATCACCGGCATCACCCAGGCGGTCGCCGTCGTTCTGTCCGAATCCTCGGGAAACGTGACGGTGTTCAAGAACGGAAGGATGTTCGTCAGCATCGAGAAACCCATCGAGTAAGGCGTTCCGGGCGGAACCGGAGGCGTTTTGCCGTCGGGGCGGCTTGCCCCGATCCGTATGGGCGAGGTGGACCGCCCGGGTATGCGGGATTTTTCGCGGTGCGGCTTCCCCCTGGCGGGAGCCGCACCGCAGGATACGAACAGCGGAGGGGATCATGCGTTTCGACAAATTCACCCTGAAGGCCCAGGAGGCCCTGCAGGAAGCACAGGCCCTGGCCCAGAAGAGCGGGCACCAGGCCGTGGAGGCGGAGCACCTTCTCCTGACCCTGCTCCGGCAGCCCGAGGGGGTCGTCGTGGAGATCCTGGGCAAACTCGGCGCCGATGCCGGGAAGCTGGAGAGGGAACTGGCCGGGGCCCTGCAGAGGATCCCGAGCGTGGAGGGCGCGGGGCGGGGGCAGACCTACCTGTCGCCGCGGCTGGGCCGGATCCTGGACCAGGCGGTCTCCGAGGCGGCGCGCCTGTCCGACGAATACGTCAGCGCCGAGCACATCCTCGTCGCCATGACGGAAGAGAAGGAGGGGGCGGCTTCCCGAATCCTGAAGGAGCAGGGAATTTCGCGGGACAGCATTTTCAGGGTCCTCGTGGATATCCGGGGCAACCAGCGGATCACCGACCCCAATCCGGAGGAGAAGTACCAGGCCCTGAAGCGCTACGCCCGGGACTTCAACGAACTGGCCCGGAAGGGGTCCTTCGACCCGGTCATCGGCCGGGACGACGAGATCCGGCGCATCATGCAGGTCCTTTCCCGCCGGACGAAGAACAACCCCGTCCTGATCGGGGAGCCCGGGGTCGGCAAGACGGCCATCGTGGAGGGTCTGGCCCAGCGGATCGTCAACGGCGACGTCCCGGAGAACCTGAAGGACAAGCGCGTCGTCGGCCTCGACATCGGGGCGCTGGTGGCCGGGGCGAAGTACCGCGGGGAGTTCGAGGAGCGTCTCAAGGCCGTGCTGAAGGAGGTCATCGCCGCGGAGGGGGAGATCATTCTCTTCATCGACGAGATCCACACGGTGGTCGGCGCCGGGGCGGCGGAGGGGTCCGTGGACGCCTCCAACATGCTCAAGCCCGCCCTGGCCAGGGGCGAGCTCCGCTGCGTGGGCGCAACCACCCTGAACGAATACCGGAAGCACATTGAAAAGGATCCCGCCCTGGAGCGGCGCTTCCAGCCCATCCTGGTGAAGGAGCCCACGGTGGAGGACACCATCGCCATCCTCCGGGGGCTCAAGGAGCGCTACGAGGTCCACCACGGGGTCCGGATCAAGGACGCCGCCCTCATCGCCGCGGCGACCCTGTCGAACCGCTACATCAGCGACCGGTTCCTGCCCGACAAGGCGGTGGACCTGGTCGACGAGGCGGCCTCCCGCTTGCGGATCGAACTGGACAGCATGCCCGCCGAGATCGACGCCATCGACCGCCGGGTCATCCAGCTCGAGATCGAGCGGCAGTCCCTGAAGAACGAGACGGACCCGACAGCGGTGGAGAGGCGGGACAAGATCGACCGGGACCTCGCGGACCTCCGGGAGTCCATGGACCGGATGAAGCTCCACTGGACGGCGGAGAAGGAGGCGATCAAGCGGATCCAGGCCGTCAAGAGCGAGATCGAGCAGCTCAAGGTGGAGGAGGCGAACGCCCAGCGGACGGGGGACCTGGCCCGGGCGGCGGAGATCCGCTACGGCAGGCTGGTGGAGCTGAACGGCGAGATCCAGAAGGAGCAGACCCGCCTGGAGGAGGTTCAGAAGGGCGAACGGATGCTCAAGGAGGAGGTGGACGCGGAGGACGTGGCCGAGGTCGTGGCCAAGTGGACGGGGATTCCCGTGTCCAAGATGCTGGAGACGGACGTCCACAAGCTGGTCCACATGGAGGAGCGGCTCCGGCTCCGGGTGGTCGGCCAGGACGAGGGCATCGCCGCCGTCTCCAGCGCCCTGCGCCGCGCCCGCTCGGGGCTGCAGGATCCCAACCGGCCCATCGGCTCCTTCATCTTCCTGGGGCCCACGGGGGTCGGCAAGACGGAGCTGGCCCGCGCCCTGGCGGAGTTCATGTTCGACAGCGAGCAGGCCATGATCCGCATCGACATGTCGGAGTACATGGAGAAGCACTCGGTGGCGCGGCTCATCGGGGCTCCCCCGGGATACGTCGGCTACGACGAGGGGGGACAGCTGACCGAGGCGGTCCGGCGCCGTCCCTACGCGGTTCTCCTCTTCGACGAGATCGAGAAGGCACACCCGGACGTGTTCAATGTCCTCCTGCAGATCCTGGACGACGGGCGCCTGACGGACGGCCACGGCCGGACGGTGGACTTCAAGAACACCGTCGTGATCATGACCTCCAACGTCGGGAGCCAGTGGATCCAGGATCCGGGGATGGGCGACGAGGAGAAGGGGGCGAAGGCCCTGGAGGTCCTCCGCGCCACCTTCCGTCCCGAGTTCCTCAACCGGATCGACGACATCGTCACGTTCCGGGCCCTGGGCCTCGAGGACATCCGCCGCATCATCCTCATCCAGATCGGCCTGATCGCGAAGCGGCTCCAGGAGAGGAAACTGACGCTCGAATTGACAGACCGGGCGAAAGATACTATAGCCCTGGCCGGGTACAGCCCCGTGTACGGCGCCCGGCCGCTGAAGCGGGCGCTGCAGAAGCTCCTGCTGGATCCGCTGGCCATGAAACTCCTGGAGGGAACGTTCCGGGAGGGCGACACCATCCAGGTGGACGCTTCCGAAACCGGCGTGATCACCATGGAAAAACCATCCACGAAAAAACGGAGGTCCACATGAACTCTTTCCGAACGGCCCTGCTCCTGGGGGCGTTGACGGGACTCCTGATGCTCATCGGGGGATATTTCGGCGGCCGGGGCGGCGTCGTGATCGCCTTCCTGTTCGCCATGGTCATGAACTTCGGGAGCTACTGGTTTTCCGACAAGATCGTCCTGAGCATGTACCGCGCGCAGGAAGTGACGGAGTCCCAGGCGCCGGAGCTGTATCATATGGTGAAGAACCTGGCCATGAAGGCCTCCCTTCCCATGCCGCGGGTCTACATCATCCCGCAGGACACGCCCAACGCCTTCGCCACGGGGCGGAACGAGCATCACGCCGTCGTGGCCGTGACGGAGGGGATCCTCCGGATCCTCGACCGGGACGAACTGGAAGGGGTCCTCGCCCACGAGCTGACCCACATCAAGAACCGGGACATCCTCATCGGTTCCATCGCCGCGACCCTGGCGGGGGCCATCGTCATGATGGCCCACATGGCCCAGTGGGCCGCGATCTTCGGCGGCGTCAGCCGCGACGACGACGAGGGAGGGGCCGGGGGCATCCTCGGGCTCATTCTGATGGCGATCCTGGCGCCCCTGGCGGCCACGATCATCCAGATGGCCATCTCCCGCTCCCGGGAATATCTCGCCGACGACGGGGGGGCCAAGGTCTCCGGCAAGCCCTACGGGCTGGCGGGGGCCCTGGAGAAACTCTCGCGGGCGTCCCAGGCCGTCCCCATGGAGGCGAACCCCTCGACGGCCCACATGTTCATCGTCAATCCCCTGACCGGGCGTTCCTTCGCGAGCCTGTTCAGCACCCATCCGCCCATCGAGGAGCGGATCGCCCGGCTGCGCAGCATCAGAGTTTCCTGAAGACTTTAAAAACACGGGGAACCGGCCCGGGAGGGCCGGTCTCCCGTGTTCTATTGAATTTTAAACCGGAGGCAGCCGTCATGACGGAAGAGAAGCAAGGGAAGGGATTCGTCATCCGGGACCGTCGCCTGTTCGACGAATCGGGAGAGCCGAAGGAAGAAGAGCCCCGCGAAGCCGCCGCCTCCCCCCGGCAGGACGGGGAGGCGCCCCGGGAGGAACCGTCCCCGCAGGAGTCGCCGCGGGAGGAACCCGCCGCAGCCGGCCCCGGGGGCAGCGAGGACCCCTATGCGGAGATCTCCTTCGCCGGCTTCGTTGTGTCCCTGAGCACATCGGTGCTTTACCATTTCGGGGACATCCCCGATCCGGTGACCAACCAAGCGGAGCGAAACCTGCCGGCGGCCAAGCAGACCATCGACATCCTGGGCATGCTGCAGCGGAAGACGGAAGGCAACCTCGACGAGGGGGAAAAGGCCCTCCTGGAGAGCGCGCTGTTCGAACTCCGGATGCGGTACGTCAAAGAGAGCGCCAGGGGATGATCCGGAGGCTCTCGCCGGCGAAGGTGAACCTGGTTCTCCGGGTTCTGGGGAAGCGGCGAGACGGCTACCACGAGATCGCCTCCCTGATGCAGTCCATCAGCCTCTGCGACGAACTCCTCTTCACGCCGCAACCGCTCGGCATCCGGCTTCGGTGCCCCGGCAGCGGACTCCCGGAAGACGAGGGGAACCTGGTTTTCCGGGCCGCGCAGGCCTTTTTTTCCCGGGCCGGTGTTCCCGGGGGGATCGAGATCGAGCTCCACAAGCGGATCCCCCTGGCCGCGGGACTGGGCGGTGGCAGTTCCAATGCCGCCACAACCCTCCAGACCCTGAACGAAATCAACGGATTCCCTCTTTCCCGGGAGAATCTGTCCCACCTGGGCGCCTCCCTCGGAGCCGATGTGCCCTTTTTCCTCTATGGCCCGCGGGCTTGGGCCTTCGGCATCGGCGAGCGGCTCGAGCCGGCGGATCCCCTGCCTCCCTTCGATCTGGTCCTCCTGCACCCCCCCCTCGAGGTCCCCACGGGGCCGGTCTACCAGGGCCTCAATTTGGGATTGACAAACGGTTTTATCCATTATAGCATCCCGCGATTTTATACGATGCGTGACGTGGCGCAGGGTCTTTGGAACGATCTGGAGAGCGTAACCCTGAAGCGATATCCGGAACTTGGGGAGCTGAAAAGCACCCTGCTCCGGCAAGGCGCTTCGGGTGCCCTGATGTCCGGCAGCGGTCCCACCGTCTTCGGCATTTTCGAGAATGGAGAGGATGCCCGGAAGGCCGCGGCGGCCCTGACGGGATCGGGGGGATGGGACGTGTACACGGCCCGGTCTCTCCAGTCCCCGATCGCTTGACGCCGCCCGTTGGCTTGTCCGGCTCGGGTCCGCAGGCAGGACGGTCTGGATGGCATACTGGGGCGTCGTCAAGCGGTAAGACACAAGAATTTGGATCTTGCATACGGAGGTTCGAATCCTCCCGCCCCAGCCACGCCATAACCCGTTACCCCATCGGGGGACCGATTCCCCCATAGTGAGTCCATCATGTTGGAAAGAATCAGGATCTTTTCCGGAAACGCCAACCCGGAACTGTCCCAGAGGATCTGCAATCACCTTGGCGTATCCCTCGGCAAGGCCCACGTCTCCACGTTCAGCGATGGAGAGACGAGGGTGGAAATCGATGAGAACGTCCGTGGCATGGACGTCTTCATCATCCAGTCGACCTGCCCGCCGGTGAACCTCACCTGCATGGAACTCTTGATCATGATCGATGCCATGAAGCGGGCTTCGGCGGATCGGATCACGGCGGTCATCCCGTATTACGGGTACGCCCGGCAGGACCGGAAGGTCGCGCCTCGCGCGCCCATATCGGCAAAGCTCCTGGCCGATCTGATTACCACGGCCGGCGCCAGTCGCGTTCTCTCCATGGACCTTCACGCCGGCCAGATCCAGGGCTTCTTCAACATACCCGTCGACAACCTCTTCGCCACTCCCATCCTTCTCGAGTATTTCAAGGAACGATACACCGACAACACCGTCATTGTGTCACCCGACACGGGGGGGGTCGAGCGGGCCAGGGCCTTCGCGAAGCGTCTGGGGGCGAGCCTGGCCATCATCGACAAGCGGCGGGATGGTCCCAACGAGGCGCAGGTGATGAACATCATTGGAAATGTCGAGGGGAAACGGGTCATCGTCCTGGACGACATGATCGATACGGCCGGGACGGTCGTCCAGGGTTGCAACGCCCTGAAGGATGCCGGTGCCCTCGAGGTTGCCGTTTGCTGCACCCATCCGGTCCTCTCCGGCCCGGCCATCGAGCGGATCGAGGGATCCTCCCTCAAGGAAGTGGTCGTCACCGACACGATTCCGCTGCACGAGCGGGCGAGGGCCTGCGACCGCATCCGGGTGCTTTCCGTCTCCCGGCTGCTCAGCGAGGCGGTGCGCAGGATTTACTACAACGATTCCATCAGTTCACTTTTCATATAGCAGGAGGCAGTCATGGAAGTAAGGGAGTTGAGGGCCGAGGCCCGGACAGGATCGGGGAAGGGGCCGGCCCGGCGTCTGCGCAGCCAGGGGATGATTCCGGCCGTGTTCTACGGCGGCGGGGCCGCCTCTGTGCCCATATCCGTCAGCGCGAGGGATCTGCTGAAGCTGTTGAAGGACTCGGAAGACAACATCTTCGTGAAGCTCCTGATCCGTCAGCCCGGGGAGACGCTGGAGAGATTGTCCCTCCTGAAGGAAATGCAGATTGATCCGGCCACCCGGAAGCTGTTCCACGCCGATTTCTGCGAGGTCAGCATGGACAGCAAGATGGAGTTCGACGTGTCCCTCCACTTCACGGGAACGCCCGCGGGGATCCAGGACGGCGGAGAACTGCTCCATCTCAAGCGGGACGTGCGGGTGAGTTGTCTGCCGGGCCTGCTCCCTCCGTTCATCGAGGTGGACGTCCGTGGTCTCGGCATCGGCGACTCGCTGAAAGTCGGCGACCTTTCCGTGGCCGAAGGGATCCTGCTCGTCGATGCCGAAGACACGGCGGTGGTGACCGTCATGGCCCCGAAGACCGAGGCGGAAGCCGGGTCGGAAGAAGGCGGGGAAGAGGTGAAGGAACCGGAGGTCATCAAGCAGAAAGTGCGCGAGGAGTAAGGATCGGGGGTTCCGATGAAGCTCGTCGTCGGGCTGGGCAACCCGGGGGAACGGTATCGGTTCAGCCGGCATAACCTGGGTTTCCTGGTGATCGACGAGCTGGCCGACCGGGAAGGAATCTCCATCACCCAGAAGGGGTTCGAGGCCCGGTACGGCAAGGGGTCCGTCGGCACGACGCCCGCCCTGCTCGCCCAGCCGCAGACGTTCATGAACCGAAGCGGGCTCGCCGTCCGCAGGCTCTTTGATTATTTTAAAATCGACCTGGAAAACCTCATCGTCGTCCATGACGATCTCGACTTGCCCTTTGGAACCCTCCGTCTGAAAAAAGGGGGAGGTTCCGGCGGGCACAAGGGTTTGATCTCCGTCATGGAATCCCTTGGGGAGGACGACTTCATCCGCGTTCGCATGGGGATCGGCAAGCCCCCCCACAAGGGAATGGTGGAAGACTACGTGCTCCAGTTCCTGCCCCGGGAGGAGGCGGAGAGGCTATCCGAGGTCATTTCCGAAGCGGCAGAAGCCGTTGCCTTGCTCATGTCGTCGGGCCTTCCGGCGGCCATGAACCGGTACAACGGCAGAGCCACGAAAAATTTTAAGGAAGAGGAGGTTTCATGATGCGTAAAGGCAAACGAAGTGTTCTTTCCCTAACCCTGGCTGTAGCGTTCATGCTTCTGTGCATGGCGCCCATGGCCTTTGCCGGCGAGGCGGACATCAGGCTGCCTGATCTGAGCCAGGTGTCCTTCATGGGAGGCACCCTGAGCGGCATGCTGATCCTGAACCTGGGTCTCGTTGTCTGCGCGATCGGCATGATTTTCGGCTGGATGCAGTACGTCCAGACGAAGAACCTGCCGGCCCACCAGGCCATGCTGGATGTGTCCCAGACGATCTGGGAAACCTGCAAGACGTATGTCCTCCAGCAGGGGAAATTCCTGGCGGCGCTGTGGATTCTGATCGGCGCCTGCATGGTTTACTATTTTGGCGTTCTGTCGCATATGGGCGCAGCGGAAGTGATCATTGTTCTCGTTGCTTCCATCCTGGGGATCATGGGTTCCTACGGCGTGGCCTGGTTCGGGATCCGGATCAACACGGTGGCCAACTCCCGGGCCGCCTTCGCCTCTTTGAGCGGCGACCCCCTCAGCATCGTCAACATCTGTCTCCGCTCGGGCATGAGCGTGGGTCTCCTTCTGGTCAGCATCGAGCTCTTCTTCATGATCATCATCCTGGCCTACATCCCGGGTGAACTGGCCGGTCCCTGCTTCATCGGCTTCGCCATCGGCGAGTCCCTCGGCGCCTCGGCCCTCCGCATCTGCGGCGGTATCTTCACAAAGATCGCCGACATCGGCTCCGACCTCATGAAGATCATCTTCCATCTTCCGGAAGACGATCCCAAGAACCCCGGCGTCATCGCCGACTGCACCGGCGACAACGCGGGCGACAGCGTCGGCCCCACGGCGGACGGCTTCGAGACTTACGGCGTCACGGGTGTGGCCCTCATCGCCTTCCTGGCCCTGGCCCTGGCGGACAACCCCGCCATGGGCGGCAAGCTGGTCGTCTGGATCTTTGCCATGCGTATCCTCATGATCCTGACGTCCCTGGCTTCCTACTTTGTGAATGACGTCGTCAGCAAGTCCGCCTTCAGCGGCAAGAAGGACTTCAACTTCGAGCATCCCCTGACCAACCTGGTCTGGATCACCTCGATCGTGTCGATCGCCGTGACTTTCGGCGCCAGCTATGTCCTGCTGGCCGACCTTCCCCTGGTGGGCGACGGAATGGCCCTTTGGCTGGCCCTGTCCATCATCATCAGCTGCGGCACCATCGCCGGCGCGCTGATTCCTGAATTCACCAAGGTCTTCACCAGCACGAGTTCCCGCCACTGCGAAGAGTGCGTCAACGCCTCCCGCCAGGGCGGCGCCTCGCTGAACATCCTCTCCGGCCTGGTGGCCGGCAATTTCTCCGCCTTCTGGGAAGGCCTGACGATCCTGCTCCTCATGTTCGTCGCCTATCTCGTTTCCCAGGCACCCGCGGTGATGGCCATCCTGCCGGACGCCTTCAAGTTCGCGGCCCCGGTCTTTGCCTTTGGTCTGGTGGCCTTCGGTTTCCTGGGCATGGGTCCCGTGACGATCGCCGTCGACAGCTTCGGGCCTGTCTCCGACAACGCCCAGTCCATCTACGAGCTGTCCATGATCGAGTCCCGCGCCGATGCGAAGGACGTGGTGAAGAAGCACTTCGGCGTCACCCCCGACTTCGAGCAGTCCAAGCACTTCCTCGAGTCCGGTGACGGCGCGGGCAACACCTTCAAGGCGACCGCCAAGCCGGTGCTCATCGGAACGGCCGTCGTCGGCGCCACCACCATGGTCTTCGGGATCATCATCCTCCTGGAGAAGATGTTCGGCAATGTCATTGCAAAGCTGAGTCTCGTGCAGCCGGAAATCATCCTCGGCCTCCTCATGGGCGGCTGCGTGATCTACTGGTTCACCGGCGCCTCGATTCAGGCTGTCGTGACCGGTTCCTACCGGGCCGTCGTCTACATCAAGGAGAACATCGACCTCAGCAAGGCGGAAGCCTCCATCGAGGACAGCAAGGAAGTTGTCCGGATCTGCACGGTCTACGCGCAGAAGGGGATGATCAACATCTTCGTCGTCATCTTCTTCCTGGCCCTGGGTCTGGCCTTCATCGATCCTTACTTCTTCATCGGCTACCTGGTCGGGATCGCGTTCTTCGGTCTCTTCCAGGCCATCTTCATGGCCAATGCCGGCGGCTGCTGGGACAACGCCAAGAAGATCGTGGAAGTCGACCTCAAGATGAAGAACACCCCCCTCCACGAGGCGACGGTCGTCGGCGACACCGTCGGCGATCCCTACAAGGACACGTCGTCGGTCTCCATGAACCCGATCATCAAGTTCACGACCCTGTTCGGCCTGCTGGCGACGGAAATCGCCGTCACGATGACCAACAAGGGCTTGAAGCTCGGCCTGGCCATGATGTTTGTCGTCATCGCCCTGATTTTCGTCTACCGGTCCTTCTACGGCATGCGGATCTCGTCGGAGAAACTGGCTGATTAACCGCGATTTCTGCGGATTCCACAATCCTGTCCAAGGCGCCCCGGTTCCCGGGGCGCCTTTTTTTGGCCCCGGGGCGATCCCCCGCGCCTCACTTGCCGGGGCCTCTTCGACCCCCGCGGGGCCTGCGCATGGGAGGGGGTGATCCCGCGGAAAGGGAGAAAATTTTTCTCCCCCGGGCTCAAGAATTCCAGGCCGCCGTTCGATAGGATAAACAGGGACACTCGATGGGGGACGATCGCAAAGCGGGTGGATGATGAACAGGACGATCCGGACAGAGGAACTGCAGGTGGGCATGCACGTCACCCTTCACGGAGCCTGGTTCCGGCATCCCTTCCTGTCCAACACGCTTCTCATCGAGTCGGAAAGGCAGATCGAGAAAATCGTGCGCTCCGGGATCCGGACGGTTACGCTCGACCTGGAGAAGAGCCGCTTCCGGATCGACGTTCCCGGCGAAGCGGGCAAGGCCCCGGGGACCATCAAACCGGAACGGAGGGGCGGGGCTGTCTCCGCGCCGCCGGATGCACTGCGGGAGAGCAACCAGTCCGTGGAGGAGATCGTCGCCGACCGCGGGGCGCCCCCGGAAGAGAAAGCCCGGGCCGTTCAGCCGGATGCGCAACGGGAGATCAACCAGTCCGTGGAGGAGATCGTCGCCGACCACGGGGCGCCCCCGGAAGAAAAAGCCCGGGCCGTGCAGCAGATGTCCCTGCGCATGATGAGCCATCTCCTGGAACACCCGACGGCCTCCAACATCCAGCAGGCGAAACAGACCATCTCCCGGATCGTGGACCTGATCATCCGCGACGACGGGACGACGAAACACCTGGTCGAGATCACCTCCCACGATTATCAGACGTACACGCATTCCGTGACGGTTGGATTCCTCGGGGTTTCCCTTTCGAAAATCCTCTTCCGGAATTCCGACGGCCACGATCTCCACGAACTGGGTGCGGGCTTCTTCCTTCACGACATCGGAAAGGTGCGCGTCGACACGGCCATCATCAACAAGCCCGGGAGGCTCTCGGAGCAGGAGATGGGGGTCATGCGCAAGCATCCGTCCTACGGATACCAGCTTCTTCGGAAGACCGGCCAGTTGACCGGCGAATGCCGGCAGATCGTCCTCCAGCATCACGAGCGGGACGACGGGACCGGATATCCGCGGAAGCTGCGGGGCGAGGAAATTCACCTGTACGCCCGGATCTGCTCTATCGCCGACGTCTACGAGGCACTGACGACAGAGCGGCCCTACAAGGCCCGGATGAGCCCCTTTGAGGCCCTGAGCCTGATGAAGACGGAGATGCTCCACCATTTCCAGAAGGATCTCTTCGACCGGTTCGTTCTCCTGTTCGCGGGGGGATGAACCTGGGGGGAAGTGATGGATGGCCGTGCCGATCCACCCGCCACTCCGTGGACTCACGGTGGGAACGGCGATCGGGACCGGTGTGCAAGCGGGGCTTCTCCCCGGCGGAGGGGTGGGACATGCTGCCGAAAACACTGATCGAAAACAAGAAACGGTATCTCGCCTACAACCAGCACCGGAAGGGGATCTTCACGGAGCTCGCCCTGAAGGAAAGCGAAGCCATCCTGTACCTCCTCCCCTGGATGCTGAATGAAAACCATCCCCGGATCCCCGGGTATGTGCCCCATCTCACCCGTCCCATCGGTGTCTGCAATCTGGATCACGACCCCGAAATCCGGAAGCGGGAGGCGGCCTTCTGCTTTCTGTTCCGGGTCGACAAAGCCCGGCGGAAGGTGAAATTCAAGCCAGACGCATGGACGATCGAGGGGGTTTACACCATCGGGAGCGTCGGCACCGTCACGCAGACCTCCTGTTCCGACTGCGACATCTGGGTGTGCGTCGACGGGAAACGGTTCGGAAAAGAGGGGATGGAGCAGTTGCAGCAGAAGGTCAACCTGATCAAGGACTGGCTGGATGCGAACATCCGCATGCCCGTGTATTTCTTCCTCTGTGACGTGGACGATGTCCGCAGGGGGCATTTCGGCGACGTCTCCGGTGAAAGCTGCGGCAGCACCCAGAGGAACGTCCTGAAAGAGGAGTTCTACCGGACGTCGATCCTGGTCGCCGGCAAGATCCCCCTCTGGTGGCTGGCCTTTGATCCCGGTGGAGACGTCGATTATCAGCAACTGGCTGAGGATTACCGGCGGGACGCCTTCGGCGATTACGACTGCATCGACCTGGGCAACCTGGAACGGGTCGAGCGGGAGGAGTACTTCGGAGCGGCCCTCTGGCAGTTCAACAAGGCCCTCACGCACCCGCTGAAATCAATCACCAAGATGCTGCTCCTGCAGATGTTCCTCACGTATCCACCCGGCCGCCTGCTCTGCCACCAGTTCCGAAGGGAGGTCATGGGCCGGGCGGAGGGCCTGTCCTTCCCGGACCCGGGGACCTTCACGATCCAGGCCATCCTGGACTTCAACCGGGACCGGGACCGCGAGGATTTCCAGTTCATCCAGAAGTGCATCTACCTGCGGTGCGACGTGAAAATGCATTCCCGGAAGGCGGGTCTGCGGGAAGAGTTGCTCCGGGAGACCTTCCGGAAAGACCCCCTGTCGCGGGAGGAGATTCACAGCCTCAACCGGTTCAAGACGTGGCAGTTCCAGGACCAGGTCCGCGTCGGCAACCGCGCCCTGGCCCTGCTGCTGAAGATTTACAAGGACATCACGGGAGTTCGTCCGAACAACGAGCCGAGCCCCGTCAGTCCCGGAGACCTCCGGATCATCGGCAGGAAACTGTCATCCTGCCTGGGGAAGAAGCCCAGCAAGGTCCCCGTCATTCACAAGCCCACGGACTCCCTGAACCAGCCGACCCTCGTGTTCGGCTTCAACGGGAGAAAATGGGAGGTCCGTCCCGCCGACAACCCGGGAACCGTGATCGTCGAGGATTCCCGCATCGTCCCCTGCATCGCCCACCTCGTCTGGAACGACCTGTTCCGGCCCGGTGCGGTCCGCATGCTTCCCAACCCCACGTCCATCACCCTCCAGGAAATCCTCAACCTGGGGGTCCGGATCCGGGAGCTGTTCGGGATCTATGACATCTCCGCCGTCGACTGTCACCATTTCAGCGTCCCGGAGGAAATCCAGGGCATGCTCGTCATCGTCAACTTCGAAGACGCGTCGCTCGGGACGGGGGGCGAAACCTTCAGCGTGCTGTACGGCAACAACTGGGGCGAGCTTTTTCTGGAACGGTTCGGATCCATGGAACCGTTTCGGGGGTTTTTCAAAGCCCGGGAGCGGCAGCACGGTTCTCTCAAGGTTCATTACTATGTCCAGCGGAGCAATCGTCAGTACGAAAAGATCATCGAGCGGACGAAGCAGCTGGTCATGGGCGCCCTGGCGGCCTGAAGAAGCGCTGGGACTTGGCGGTGCCGGACGCCTTTCTACAGGAGGGCCAGCCGGTCCGCCACCGCCAGGCCTGTCCGGGTGGGACGGAGGAACCCCCTGGCCTGATCCACCAGCCCCTCCTCTTCCAGCTTCGCCAGGAGCGGTCCCCTTTCCTTCTTCAGATCCACCCCGTATTTCCGCCGGTAGCCTTCCAGGTGGAGCCCCCGGGCGGTCCTGAGCGACAGGAACAGGGCCTCCAGGGCCATCTGCTCCCGGGACAGGGTCTCCGTGCCGCCGACGGGGGAGCGTCCCGCCTCCAAGGCCCCCAGGTAGCCGGGCAGCGAACGGGTGTTCCACCAGCGCTGGTTTGCCCGGAAGGAGTGGGCCGAGGGACCGAGGCCGAGGTAGGGAACGTGGCGCCAGTACTTCGTGTTGTGGCGGCTGGCGAGGGATGCTTCCCGGGTAAAATTCGACACCTCGTAATGGAGATAGCCCACTTCGGCGAGGAAACGGGAGGTGGCCAGAAAGAGATCGGCGGAGCTCGATTCTCCGCCGGGTTCCGCGAAGGAACCGCCAAGGCGCCGGCCGAGGGGTGTTCCGGGTTCGAGGGTCAACTCGTAACAGGACAGGTGGACGACGGGAAGGGCCGCGGCGGCGGCGAGCGTTTCCATCCAGGCCGCCCTGTCCTGGCCAGGGATGCGGTACATCAGGTCCAGACCGAGGTTTTCGAATCCCGCCCGCCGGGCCGCCCAGACGGCCCGCAGGGCCTGCTCCGCCGTGTGCCGGCGGCCCAGGAAGGAAAGGACCCCGTCGTCCAGGGACTGGACGCCGATGTTCAGGCGGTTCACTCCCGCCTCCCGGAGGGCCCGCAGGTCCGCCTCGTCCCAGTCGGCGGGATTCATTTCCACGGTGATCTCCGCGCCGGGGTGGATGGAGTAGGAATCCCGGACGTCCAGCAGGATCCGCCCGATCTCTGCCGGCGTGAGCACCGACGGGGTGCCGCCCCCGAGGTAGACCGTGTCGAAGGTCCGGAAGGAGCGGCGGTGGAAGGACATTTCGCGCCGGAGCGTATTCAGGAAGCGGGGGATTTCGCGTTCCGCACCCGGGAGGGAGTAGAAGCCGCAGTAGTCGCATTTGGTGCGGCAGAAGGGGACGTGGATGTACAGCCCCGCCGGCATCGCCCCGCTCAGTCCGTGTCGGACTTCAGGACCGCCAGGAAGGCGCTCTGGGGGATGCTGACGTTGCCCACCATCTTCATCCGCTTCTTGCCCTTCTTCTGCTTCTCCAGGAGCTTCCGTTTCCGGGTGATGTCGCCGCCGTAGCACTTGGCCGTCACGTCTTTCCGGAAGGCGGAGATGGTGCTCCGGGAGATGACTTCGCCGCCGATGGCCCCCTGGATGGCGATCTTGAACATCTGCCTGGGGATCTCGTCCTTCAGCCGGTCGCAGGCCAGGACGCCCCGGGCCCGGGCCCGGTCCCGGTGGACGATCTGGGAGAGGGCGTCGACCTTTTCCCCGTTCACCAGGATGTCCAGGAGGGCGAGGTTGCTCTCCCGGTAGTCGATCAGGTCGTAGTCGAAAGAGCCGTATCCCTGGGTGACCGATTTGAAGCGGTCGTAGAAGTCGTAGATAACCTCCGCCAGGGGCATCTCGTAGGTCAGCTCGGCCCGTCCCGGGGTGGGGTAGTTCAGGGTCGAGTTCACGCCCCGCTTCTCCATGCAGAGTTTCATGACGGCCCCCAGGTAGCGCTCCGGGAGCATCATCATGGCCCGGATGTAGGGCTCCTCGGAGCCGGCGATGGAGACCGGGTCCGGATAGTGGGACGGGTTGTCCACGTCGATGACGGTCCCGTTCTGGAGGGTGAAGCGGTAGCGCACCGAGGGGACCGAGAGGATGATGGAGAGGTCGTACTCCCGCTCCAGGCGCTCCTGGACCACGTCCAGGTGGAGGAGACCCAGGAACCCGCACCGGAACCCCTGGCCCAGGGCGACGGACGAGTCCTTCTCGTAGATGAAGGAGGCGTCGTTGAGCTTGTATTTCTCCAGCGAATCGGCCAGATCCTGGTAATCATCCGAGGCGATGGGGTAGATGGAGGCGAAGACGACGGGCTTGACCTCCTTGAATCCCGGGAGGGGCTGGGTGCAGGGACGGGCATCCAGGGTGATCGTGTCGCCGGTCCGGACGTCGGCCACGGTCTTCACCCCGGCGATGATGTAGCCAACCTCCCCGGCCGAAAGAACGGACCGCTTTTCCCGGGCCAGGAGAAAGCGTCCCACTTCCTCCACCCGGTAGGTCGCCCCGTTGTACAGGAAGCGGATGGTATCCCCGTTTTTCACCGCGCCGTCCATGACCCGGCAGTGGATGACGGTGCCCCGAAAGGGGTCGTACTGGGCGTCGAAGATCAGGGCTGCCAGCGGGGCTTCCAGGTTGCCCCGGGGCGGCGGGATCCGCTCGACGACGGCCTCCAGGATGGCCTCGATGCCGATGCCCTCCTTGGCGGAACAGCGCAGGGAACGGTCCGGATCCAGGCCCAGTTCTGCGTCGATCTGTTCCAGGACACGCTCCACGTCCGCCGCGGGCAGGTCGATCTTGTTGATCACGGGAATGATTTCCAGGTTGTGCTCCAGGGCCAGGTACAGGTTGGCCAGGGTCTGGGCCTGGACGCCCTGGGCCGCGTCGATGAGGAGGAGGACCCCCTCGCAGGACGCCAGGGAACGGGAGACCTCGTAGGAAAAATCCACGTGCCCCGGCGTGTCGATCAGGTTGAGGATGTAGTCCCGGCCATCCTGCGCCCGGTAGGGGAGGGTGATGGCCTGACTCTTGATCGTGATGCCCCGTTCCCGCTCGATGTCCATGTTGTCGAGGATCTGATCCTGGAAATTCCGATCGTTGCAGACGCCGGTGTGCTGGATCAGCCGGTCCGCCAGGGTGGACTTGCCGTGGTCGATGTGGGCGATGATACTGAAATTCCGGATGGTTTCCATAAACTCCTTCAAGGGCGCCCCTCCTTACAGCAGCCGGGGAGCTTTGTCAATGCCTCCGGATGGGCGGAAGGCGAACGCCGGAAAGGAATGAGGGCGGCACGGCGCTCCGCGGCCTTGCTGCCAGCCGCAAAACGCCGTGATTTTGACTACTTGAACCGGACAAGGACGGGGTTCTGCAATTCGAATTTCAGCCCCTTGATGCCGTGGAAGAGTGCCTTCATGTCCGCGAAGGAATCGGGCTTCCCGGCGGCCATTTCCTGCATCAGATCCCGGTTCTCCAGGATCCGCTCGAAGTCCATGTCCATCAGGACGATGTCCGCACCGTCCCGCCAGGTGGCGTTCGTCTCCACGATGGCGCCCTCGATCCGGACAGCGACCGTCATCCGCATGCCCTTGAAGAGGGCCTGCATCATTTCGAGGGCCTTGGGATCCTCCGGCTCCCGGGGCGTGGCTTCGTCGCCGCCGGCGGGCGGGGACTCCCTGTTCTTCCTTTTTTCCCGTTTCCCCCTCTTTGCCGCTTTTTCCCGCTCCTGCTCGGGAAGGCGGACGGTCAGAAGGGCGGGAGCGCCGGCTGTCGCTCCGGTGAACTCGAAACGGATGGCGTCGTCCTGCCGGTCCGCCTGTTCGGCCGGGTCGTCGGGACCGGATCCCTCGCGGTTCTGCTCCTTGCCGATCCGGATCTTCCGGATGTCCTCGAAGCCGTAGACGGCCCGGTATCCCGTCGCGGATTCCGTCTTGTCGGGCACGACGGAATCGAGAGAAACGTCTGGACCGAACCGGGCCGCCCTCTTGCCGGCCTGCCGCATCATCCGGGCGGCGGGATCGGGTTTCTCCGTCCCGGCCTCCCGGCCTGCCTTCCCGTCCGCTTCCCCGGCGGTGCCCTCCTTCTCCGCTCCGGCCTCCGTTTCCCCGGTCGCCGCGGACTTCTCTCCCTTGTCCTCCGTCTCCTTCCGTTCGGTCATGCCCTCCAGCAACCCGGTGACCTCGTTGGAGATGAGGAGTCTTTCCTCGATGGTCCCGGTCCCGTCGGGGCGGACGGTAACCCGGATGTCATCCTGGATACAGCCCTGCAGGAAAAGCAGGGACACCGCGAGACAGGCCGCCGTCCAATTCCGTTTCATGGGTCCTCCCGGAGCGTGTCGCATTTCCCGGATGGGATGGAAAGGAGTGTCAGCACAAAACAATCCTTCCGGCAAGAAGAGAAAACGGCCCGCCCGTATGCCGGGGGGCCGTTCCTGTTTCCTGCAGGGGCCGCCGCGGCGTCGAAGGTTCGCTTGCCGCGGGCCGCCCGTCCTTTGCGGGGCCGATCACCCCAGCTTCTTCAGCAGGGCTTCGGAAACCTCCTTGACGCCGGGCGTTCCGTCCACCTCGATGATCTTGACGCGCTCCTTGAAGTAGTTGACCGCCGCGAGGGATCCGGTCTTCGTGTCGTAGTAGATGCCGTGGCGCTTGTCGATGGCGTCCTCGTCCTGGTCGTCGGCGCGGGCCGTCAGAGTCTCGCAGCCGCAGACCCGGCACACCGGCTTGCCGTCCTTCTCCGCCGGCTTGATGGCGTCGATGAAGATGTTGTTGGGGTGGTTGTTGTCGTTGGCGCAGAGCCGCCGGCCCATGATGCGGTTCTTGGACGTCTGCCGGTCCAGAACGATCTCGATGACGTAATCCAGCTTCATTTTGGCCGCTTCCAGGGCCTTCCAGAGGGCCTCCGCCTGGGCCAGGTTGCGGGGGAATCCGTCCAGGAGCCAGCCTTTCTTGCAGTCGTCTTCCTTGAGCCGGCTCAGGATCATGGGGACCGTGATCTCGTCGGGGACCAGTTCGCCCTTGTCGATGAAGGCCTTGGCCTTCATGCCCAGCTCCGTTCCCCCCTTGATGTTCTGACGGAAGATGACGCCCGTCTCGATGTGGGGCACGCCGAACTTCTTCTGGACGATGGCGCCCTGGGTGCCCTTGCCGCTGCCGTTGGGTCCGAAAATAAGAATGTTCATGCAGGAACTCCTTTCGTCTTTATGAGACCCCGGAACGCCGCCGGCTCCGACCTGCGGCGTCGGATCCGTTCTCATGCGGTTCTTCGGGGGGACTCTGCGGTGTGCGGGCCTTATAACCAATCCGGGTCGACTTGGCAACGGGAAAATGCGGCCGCCGGCCGCATCGGCTCAGTGCCCTCAAGCGGTGCTGCAGGAAGTGGCGGCGCAGGAGGAGCAGCCCGACTTCCCGCCGGCGACGGCGGACATCAGCTTCCGGATCTTCTTCGACCGGCACGACGGACAGGCGAGGTCCGCCTCCCGGTCGCTCGGACGGACGAGGAGCTCAAAGCGGTCCTTGCACTTCTGGCACTCGTATTCGTAGATGGGCATGGCATTCTCAGGTCTTTCTGGGATTTCCCCCGGCGGGTGACGGACCCGTCGCGGAGATGACCGCAATGTAGGTCAGAGGCGGGGAAAAGTCAAGGAAACCGGCCTTGCGGCCGCGCCCCCGCGGCTGGCTGGTCGGTCCTCGGCGCGGGGGCTGTCACGGGGGTTCCCGCCGTCGCGGAAGCGTTTCCGCGCGTCCGCATGGGC
>JBFYXW010000095.1:0-4874 GCA_041310335.1 Syntrophaceae bacterium
ACCACTGGCAGAGGGAGTCATCCCCCTGGAAGCCGATGATCTTCTGGTCCTTGGCATCACAGGTCTTCCGGACCTTGTTCCACTCGCAGAAGGTGCCCGGCCGGCAGGACTCCGCGAGCCCATCATCGAACGCCTTCTGGAACTCGCTCATGTCCATGGTCACGGTGAGGATGCCGCTAGGGGCGTCGTACTTCCTGGTCCAGGAGTCGGGCCACGTCTCCTGAGGCACCATGTTGAGGGGCTTGATCAGGATGGCGGTGTTGTCCGCCCTGGGCTCCGGCTGCTGCCCGATCCCCTCGCCCTCGATCGTCCGGTTGAGGCCTGCCCGCACCATCTTGACGTCGCTCTCCGCCGCCGCTTTGTCCCGGCCCTTCCCCACGTAGAGCTGGAAGGTCAGCCGGGTGGAGGGCTTGGTGTAGAGGAGAAAGACGTTGTAGCGCTTGCCCTCCTCGAAGACGGTGACGTTGGGTGGCTGCGATACCCCGGCGATGGCGTAGGTCTCGGTCCGCTGCGTGTCGCCGCTGACGGCCGTGTCGATGTAGTAGGCGCCGTTGTTGGCAACCAGGCTGCTCCGCTGGGACAGGTCGGCCCCCATCATGCGGATGCTCTGCTCGGGACTGGCGTACTCGCCCCGGTTCCAGTCGACGACCCGGTCCAGCAACAGGGTCGTGCTGTTGTCCCCCTTGACGAGGCCCTTGGCCAGGCCCGCGGAACTCACGCAGGTACCCGCGGGGTCGATGCGCTTGACGATGCCGTAACTGTATTGGCAGTTCTCGCAGGTGATGCCTGTCGAGATCGTGACGGTCGAATACGCCCCGGACCCGGACCCGGACTTCGTGACCGCCGTCAGGACGTGCATCTCCCTCTTGCTGTCGTACGGATCCGTGATGATGATGGGGTCACCGGCCTGCCAGTTCACGACGCCCTTCAGTTTGAAGGTCGTCGCTCCCTTTGCCTTGGACTCCGTGTCCTGGATCGAAGCCGAGCTGATGCAGGAGCTGGAGTTGATCCGCTTGACCGCCTTGTAGGCGCCGCAGGTGGCGTCGGCGCAGGAGATCCGGTCGGTGTCGACCGTGACGGTCGACTTGCCGCCGTTGGCCGGGTCCTGGAGCCGGTAGCCCTTGATGATCGTGATCTCCATGGGCTCCGCGAACGCATCCCCCGGCGCGAGGACGATCGGGTCGCCCACCACGGGCTCCGTCCGGTCGATCAGGTACTGCCGGTACAGGGGAATGCCATAGCAGAAGCGGTTCTCGCAGAGAGAGGCCCACTTGTTGTCGGCGTCGCAGTTGACCTTGCCCCGGGCCGCGCAGTCGGGGTAGACGACGGCGGAGACATAGTCGTAGGGGACTTGGAAGCAGGACTGCTCCGAGAGGCACTCCACCGTCTCCTGCGGCGTATCGAAATAGCGGTCCCGGTTCACCGAGATGGTCCAGCCCAGGGCGGGTTTGCCGCTGGAGTCCTTCGCCCCCGCCAGGCCGCTCAGGGTCCCGTCGTCGTCGTTCAACTCCGTCTGGCGGTCGATGTCGGTGAAGTCCGTGCTGAAGAGATCCGCCACGGTGCTCCGGTGGTACGTGCAGTACTCGTTCTTCACCTTGGCCGTGTCCACGGCGGCCGTGCCCGGCTTGAAGAGGGGGACGATGATGAAGTGCCGGAGGTCCACCCCGTTGAAGTAGAGGTTCCGGGAGTGGAAGGCCGGCGGGTAGTAGAACGCGTTGGGCTGCTTCCAGCCGATGGCCGCGTTGGGCAGGATGCACTTCTCGCGGTTTGTGCCCTCTTTCGCCTTCGGGATGCCCAGGCTCCGGTTTGCAGGCCCGTACATGTAGCCGCTGTTGTCGCAGATTCCGCTTGACGGGTTACTGCAGTTCAGGACCCGTTCGCGGATGTTCAGGAAGGCGTTGGTCTCCTGGTACACCGGCCCGTCGTAGATGTTATAGAGGCGCTGGTACATGGCGAAGTTGTCTGTGGGGTAGCTGACCCCCTCGTCTTTCATGAGGCAGTAGGCCTCTCCCCCGGTCTCGCACTTCAGGCCGCTCTTGGGGCTAACCGGACCGGCGCTCGTGGCGAAGGGGTTGTCCTCTTCCTTCTGGGTGCTGCCGATGAAGGCGCTTCGCCGCGTCAGGGCCCAGTAGCCGTTGACCACCTGGTCGTAGCTTCCCCCGGAGACCATGGTCAGGCCGCCGTTGAGGACGTCCGTCAGGGCGCTGTCGGTGAGGACGAACCAGTTGGACCGGAGCCAGATGGCCGCAAAGTTCTGCTGGGCCCAGTGGAAGGACGACGTGTAGGATTCGATGGCGCTGACCACGCAGTTGTCTGTCTGCCCCTTGATGCAGTAGAGGGGGTCGTCCGGGGAGTTCACGGAGGCGCAGTCGTCGTCCGGGTGCTTCGGCGTGGGTGCGCAGCGCGTCGGCTGGAGGTAGGCCCCGACGGGGACGTTGGGAAACAGGTCCTCGTATTTCTTCATGAGGGGGTTGTCGACGGGGTGGAGCGCCGGGTGGTCCGGGGCCTGGTTCGTGTAGACGCCCCGGCAGATCCCCGTCGTGTCGACGGTGATGAGCGAGTGCTGGGCCGTCGAGCAGAAGTTCCCCTTGAAGCTCCGGATCGGCGCCGTCCCGGACTTGTTGACCTGGACCGCGGCGTATCCCTCCCACTTCCTGTTCTTGGAGAGGCCGCTGACCTTCGCGGGGACGATCCAGTAGCAGGCGCCGCAGGTTCCCGCCCCCGCCGCCATGTTGTGCTCGATCGTGTTGTAGCCGTTCATGATGAGGAAGACCGAGGGGTGGATGTAGTCGCCCCCGTCCTGGAGGAGTTGCTTGCCGTCCGTCTTCACGAAGATGCCGGGGACCTTGCGCGGGTTGTCCCGGTAGTCCACGGCGGGACGGGCATAGATGCCCAGGTTGGCCCGGAGCGTGTTGTCCACCTCCGTGCCCTCGGCTAGGAAGAAGCCGTGGCCCACGGACTTGTATCCCACGTTGCGTTCGAGGGTCACGTTCCGGGCGCCCCGGAACTCGACCCAGCGGGTCATGGACTCGTTGATGGAGCAGTCCCGGACAAAGGTGTTCTTCGGCGCCAGCCTCGTCAGGTGGAAATTCACAGGGCTGTGGGCAGGCCGCCCGCCCTGGCCGAGCTGCCGGAACTCGACGCCCTGCACCTGGACCTGCCGAAAGCCCTGGCGAAAGATCGTGTGGCCCCCGAAATAGACGCCCGCCGTCTCCGGCATTCCCTGGCAGGCGCCGGCGTCGTAGTCGGCACAGGCCTCCGAGACGATGCGGATGCTCCGCGTCAGCAGGGCGATGGCCGCCCGGGTCTCGACGCTCTGGATGCGGAAGTTGTCCTTGTCAAGGCGGGCGGGGATGTCGTGCTGATTCAGAGAATACTTCCGGCCGAAGTGGGGGAATTTCACGTTTCCTTTCAGGAAGACGTCCGTTTCCCGGTCGTCCCGCTGGACGCTGTCGATCGTCAGTTCCTCCGAGTGGCCGGGGAGGTAGTCCGTCGTCGTCACGACGATCCGGTCATTCTCCGCCCAGTCCTGCACCACCCGGTCCAGGTCCAGCTTCAGCTCCTGGTTGTAGACGCTGGCGGAGAGCCGGCCCCAGCTCGACCCCGAGTTGTCTGGATCGAGGGCCGTGTAGGTCGCTCCCTTCCGCCCGAAGAGGAGCAGGGAGCCGTCGTAGGAGACGGCCAGGACTTTCCGGCCGAAGTACCGGTTCGGGTCCAGGTCGTCGTCGGTGGGGAGGGGCTTGTAGGCGTAAAAGTAGTCGGACACGCCCCCGGGCAGGTCGACCTTCTTGTCGTCCCCGTGGAGCCACGCATTCTCGGGCACGCCGCAGGAGGTCGGGTCCGCAAAGCAGGCGACGCCCTTGTCCTTCTCGCTCCCGAAGAGGTGAATCGTGAGGACGTTCTTCAGGTCCTTCTTCCCGATTGGGTGGTCCGGCGAGCCGGCGATGAGGCTCCCCCCCTTTTCGACCAGGATGGACCGGGCCCAGAAGTCGATCGTCGCGTCCAGGAAGATCAGCTTTCCGCCCTCGACGACATTGACGTAATTGTAGTTGTAGGTCCCGGCGCCCAGGCAGACCGTTTTGTCAATCTTCCGGTCCTTCCCGAAGAAGCCCTGTTCCATGGCGGGCGTCGTCGTGGTGATGCCCTTGCAGTCGTCCTCGAAATCGCCGAGGGCGGGGAGGGGGAGGGCCAGGATGAAAAGGAAGAGAACGGCCAGCGCCGGAAGAACGGCGGACCTGCGGGGGAACGAGGGGCTCATGGTCCTGCTCCTTCTTGGGTGTGGGTGTGGGGGTAAACGGTTACTTGCCGGGGGCGGCCGCCTTCTTCGCCGCCTCGTCGGCCCCGCCCAGGGCCTCGGCGGCGCGCGCCGCGTTGTCCCGGAACTCGAACGTCTTGATCTCCCCTGTGACCGGGTCGAACTCGACCCGGTGGGAGTTGTCCTGGAAGGCGCCGTTTTCGATCTCCAGGGCGGCCAGGTGGCCGCACTGCATCAGCTCGACCATGTGGGTCGAGACGAAGGCGTCCTTGGTGATCTCCAGCCGGCACTGCGCCGGGATCCGGTAATAGAGGCCCTCCGGGGGCTTCTCCTTCCCAACGTCCCCGGGCCGGGGTCGGCAGTCGCCGATGGTCCAGGAGAGCTTGTTCTCCGCGGTCCAGGCGGCCAGCTGCTTCGCCAGGACGTCGCGGTGTTCGCCGCCCCCGAACCACCTGGAGAAGGGGGCGCCGTCGAAGGCGATGTCGCCGAAGGCGTCGCACTTTTTCGCCTCGACGGGAATCGGGACCCGGTACTGCAACGTGAGGAACGCGTCCAGCCCGGCCAGGCGGTCCTGCGTCTTCTTCACGACCGCCTCGAGATCCCGGACCTTCGCGGCCGC
>JBFYXW010000096.1:0-4932 GCA_041310335.1 Syntrophaceae bacterium
GTCAGGGCCATTTCCCCGGCGACGCGGTAATTCCGGATGACGAAGGGGGAAACGGCCAGCGCCGTGCCGAGGGAAAACAGGAGGATATAGAGCCCGGCGGACTTCAGGGCGGGCCGTTGAAACCCGGAAAACCAGAGCATCATGAGTGGGATGAGAGGCAAAAAGATCGCCGCATTGGGGCGGACGTTCAGCAGGAGGCCCACGGTGACACCGAGGGCCGCCGCCCGAATCAGCGGGGCATAGCGCCCGCGGTCGCTCGCCGGCTCCGGGGTCCCGGCGGTCGATCCACCCCGGGCATCCTCTGCCGGCTCCGGGTTCAGCGAAATCAGGAGCCAGGCCAGGAGGCCGAAGAGGACGATTCCGAACATTTCCTTCAGGGGAACGGCGCTGTAAAAGATGAGGATCTTGTAGAGCGCCGCGAGCAGCGCCGACAGGAGGCCGATCTTCCGGCCCGCCAGTTCCCTGCCGATGAGGTAGACGATCGCGCAGGCGAGGACGCCGAGGCCGATGTTCACATACCTTTGATAGACCGGGTCGGGGCCGAACGTCTTGTAGAGACCCGCCACGAGGTAGGCGTAGAGAGGCGGAAACTCGTAGACGGTTTTCGAGGTGAAGGTGCCGTCGGCGATCCGGGTGGCCATCTCGTGGAAGATCCGTTCGTCCCAGAGGAGGTACTCGTAGTAAATCGTGCCGGAGAGGCTCCAGAGGCCCAGCAGGCGGAGGGCCAGGGCGAAGAGGAGAATGCCGGCGAGCCACCAGCGGGACTTTTGCTCGAACGACAGGGCGACGGCTTGCCGGATCCGCCGGTCGGGTCTGTCCCCTCGTTTCTTCATGAACACCCTCTCTCTTCACGGCCTGCCGGGAGCCCCGTCGTCTTGCCGCGCGGGCCGTGCGTCTGCCGGGAGAAGCGAATCTTCAACAGGACGCCGGCGGCGATAGCGCCGTCCATCCAGCGGATCTTCTTCCCTTCCTGAAAGCTGCGGGGTTGATAGCGGATCGGGACCTGGTGGATCCGGATCCCCCGGCGGGCGATGCGGGCGGTGATCTCCATGTCCAGGTCGAAGCGGGTCCCCTCCAGGGGGAGGGACTTCAGCAGGGTGGAGTCGATCATCTTGTAACAGGTGTTGATGTCCCGGAGGGGCTGGCCCAGCAGGATGCCCGCCATCACCGACAGGAATTTTCCCCCCAGGGCGTAACTCCGGTAGGCGAGAGGGGAAGCATTCCTGACGCCGTAGACGACCTGCGCTCGGCCTTTCAGGAACGGTTCCATCAGCCGGGGAAGGTCCCGGGGATCGCACTCCAGGTCCGCGTCCTGGATCACGGCGATCGGGCCCGTGATGTGGGGGATGGCGCTGCGGACGGCGGAACCCTTGCCGCGGTTCCGGTCGTGACGCACGATCCGGATGCCCTCCCGGGCTTCGTATCCCGCAAGGATCCGGTCCGTCCCGTCCGTGGAACCGTCGTCCACGATGACCAGCTCCTTTTCCACGGGGACGGACAGGACGCGGTCCACGAGGATCGGGAGGGTTTTCGCTTCGTTGTAGGTGGGGATCAGGACGGACAGCTTCACGAGGAACATCCCTTCTCCGGAGTGGCTCGAGGGGTTGAGCATAGCAGAGTCGCCGCTGAAAATCCACGCATCGGAGACACATGAAAACCGGCCGCGGAAGGATCTTCGACACCCCCGGAAAAGCGTGCGGGGAGACCGGTTGTCCCTTTTCCGGGCGGCGATTCGGTGGTAAGGTTCGTCCGTGTCGTTTGGCGAGGGGCAGGGAAGGTGCCGCGGATGAAGGACGGAAGCCTGTTGATGGATAGCCGCATCGCGGAGGAACTGGCGCGGGAGCGGGGGACCCCGTTCTTCCTGGTCCTCGAGCGGGTCCTCCGGGCCAACTGCCGCGCCCTGTCAGACAGCCTTTCGTCGGAGGGAAGGCCGGCGCTTCTCCGCTATTGCGCCAAGACCAACAACGAGGCGGGGATCCTTTCCCTCATGGCCGCCCTGGGCTGGCACGTCCTGGTCTCCCACCCGGCGGAGGCCCGGCTGGCGATCCGGTGCGGATTTCCCCCCGATTGCGCCGCCTACCAGAGTCCCCTCCTCTCGAAAAAGGACGTGACCTTGGTCCTGTCCCTCGGGATCCCGATGGTCCATGCCTACCGGCCGGAGGACATCGACGTCCTCGAGGAGGCGGCCCGGGAGATCGGCAGGACGGTTCGGGTTTCCCTGCGCCTGCGGAACGAGTGGGAGGGCTTTTCCCTCTCGCCGCTGCATTTCCTGTCCCGGCGGCTCGGGTTCGGGGAAGAGGGGCTCCTCCGGGCGGCGGTTCGGATCGGTCCGTCGAAGCACCTCGACCTGGTCGGCCTCAACGGGTATGTCGGCACGAACCGGCCGCGGGCGGTGCACTTCGCGCCCATGCTGCGGAAAATGGCCCGCCTCGCGGTCCGGATCCGTTCCGCTACGGGCATTGCCGTGCGGGAGATCAACATCGGCGGAGGGATCCCGGCCCTCGCGGCCGGCGATTCCGCCGCGGGGGACGCGCCGAAGCCCGCGGACGGGGTTCCGGGGGGCGTGAAGAGCGGTGCGGCGACGCTGGGGAGCTTCGCCCGGGAGGTTGCCGCCCGTTTCCTCGCAGAGGCGAGCCATGCCGGTCTGGACCCTGTCCCGGTCCTGGCGGCGGAGCCCGGCCGGGCCGTCGTGGGGAGCGCCGTCCTTCTTGTCACGACCGTGCGGGCCGTCCACGGAGACTGGGCCTTCCTCGACGGGAGCCGGAACTACCTGCCGGAACTGGGCGGAATCCTTTCACGGCCGGTCCGTGTCGCCGGGGCCGCTACCCCGGGGGAACCTCGCCGCTATCATCTGTCGGGCAACACCCTGAACACGACGGACATCCTGGGCCTCCGCCGGCGCCTGCCGCCCCTGAAGACCGGGGACGTCCTCGTCTTCGGGGACGCCGGGGCCTATTCCATCTCCCGGGGCAGCCGCTACGCGGGTCTCCTGCCGCCGGTCTACCTCCTCGGGGAGGACGGGACCGTTTCCTGCGTCCGCCGGGCCGAAGACCTGTCCGACCTGGCGGGCCCCATGATCCTTCCCGGCTCGGAGGATGGTCCGTGAGCGGAGAGGGTCCCCGCGGGCCTGTCTTTGTTACGGGCGCCACGGGCTTCATCGGCCGGCACCTGGTCCGGGCGCTCCTGGCGGAAGAGCGTCCCGTCACGGCCCTCTGCCGGGATCCCCGGGCTGCGTCGGACCTGGCGCACCCGCTGCTCACGGTCGTTCCGGGGGACCTGGAGGACGAATCCTCCTGGCGTCCCCACCTGGGCCCCGGTGTGACGGTCTTCCACCTGGCGGCGCTCCGGGCCTTCGCCGGGGTTTCCCGGGAGCGCTTCCACGCCGTCAACGTCCGGGCCTCCGCGGCGCTGGGCCGGGCGGCCCTTCAGGCGCGGGTCCCCAGATTTGTCTACATTTCCTCGGCCCTGGTCTATGGTCCCTCCGGCGGCACGCGCCGGTCGGAGCAGGATCCGCCGCCGACGGGCGCTTCGGCGGGCCATTACCTGGAGTCCCGGGTCGCGGCCTTCCGGGAGATGGCGGCCCTGGCCTCTGCGGGCCTCCCGGTGATCACTGCCTGCCCCTCCCATGTGTACGGGCCGGACCACCCCCACAGCCCGAACCGCCTGACCAGCCAGATCCGGCGGCTGCTCCGGAGCCGGGTCGGCATCGTCATCGGCGGAGGGAACAGCCGGCGATCCCTCGCGTACGTGGAGGATGTCGCGCGGGGACTGCTCCTGGCGGAGAAGCGGGGGATCCCCGGGGAGTCCTACATCCTGTCGGGAGAGGACGCCTCCCACCGGGAGTTCGACCGGCTGGTCCGGAGGCTGGCGGGAAAGCCCGACGGCCCTTTCCTGTCCGTCCCGCTGCCCCTTGCCCTGGCTGCGGCCCGACTGGCCGACCGGCTCCGGGGATACGACCGGGGGGCCGGGCATGCCACGGCGGTGCGGATGCTCTGTGCCGAGTGGTGCTACAGCTCCGAGAAGGCATCGAATCTACTGGGCTATGCGCCGGTCTCCCTGGCCCTGGGCCTCGGAAAGACACTTTGCTGGCTCGGATTTGGAGCCGCGGGAGACGACGGAAAGGACTGAAGGCGTGGCGGGGAACCTGGAAAAAAGGCGGTCCGAGAGGCTCCGGTGGGACCGGGTGGCCGAGCGAATGCCGGACCTGTCCCCGGCGACCTCCACGGGCTACTACCGGCGCTGCGAGGTCGCCCTCCTCCGGCGGGCCCTGGATTCCTTCGCCGGGAAGAGGGTCCTGAAGCTGGACCTCTGGAACGAGGCCTTCAACACCCGGATCCTCCACTGGATCGAGGGCCAGGGGGCGGAGGCTTTCGGCCTGGACGTAAGCGGCGTCATCGCCGCCCGGGCGGCCCGGAACGCAGGGGCGGCGGGGCGGCGCCTCCACCTCCTTCAGGCGGACATCCGCCGGATCCCCTTTCCCGGGGAGACCTTCGACTTCGTCTACACCATGGGGACCATCGAGCACATCGAGGAGTACCGGGACACCCTCCGGGAGATCCGCCGGGTCCTGAAACCCGGCGGCCGGGCCGTCATCGGCGTCCCCCACCGGTGGAACGTTTTCCTCCGGCCGCTTCTCGTCGCCTTCCTGGAAGCCCTCGGCAAGTACCCCTACTGTCCCGAGAAATCCTTCGGCTACGGGGAGTTGAAGCGGGACGTGGAAGAGAGCGGCCTTACGGTCCTGGCCCGGGAGGGGCTCCTCCTCCTGCCGGGGGTCCTCCGGCTCCTGGACCTCTACCTGAACCTCAACGGGAATCCCCTGGGAAGGCTTGTTCCCCCCCTTCTCTTCCCCTTCGAGTACCTGGAGACGAACCGGCCGGCCCTGCGCCGGTTCGGATACCTCACCGCCGTCCTGGCGGAGAAGCCCTCAGGTCC
>JBFYXW010000098.1:0-8201 GCA_041310335.1 Syntrophaceae bacterium
ATCAGGCGGCTCCGGTAGGTTTCGACGGTTTTCACGGAAAGGAAGAGGGCCTCGGCGATCTGTGCGCTGGTCCTGCCCTCCACGACCAGTTGCAGGACCTCCCGCTCCCTCCGGCTGAGAACGGACAGGGGGTCCAGAAATCCCTCCTCCTTCAGGCAGGCGCCGACGACCTGGTCGGAGACCTTGGCGCTCAGGTAGCGGTGGCCGGCGCGGACGGCGTGAATGGCCTGGATCAGTTCCCGGCCCGCGGACTCCTTGAGCAGGTAGCCCCGCGCGCCCGCCCGGAGTGCCCGCAGGATGGACTCCGAAGAGGACTGCATGGAGAGGATGACGACCCGCGTTTCCGGGAATTCCCGGCAGATCTGCTCTGTGGCCTCGATCCCGTTCAGGTCCGCCATGAGGATATCCATGACGACGACGTCGGGCCGGAGCCTTCCGACGCCCTTCACGGCGTCCCGGCCGTTGGCGGCCTCGCCCACGATCCGGATTTCGCCGTCGGCCTCCAGCAGGTACTGCAAGCCGTTGCGGACGATCGTGTGGTCATCGGCCAGAAACACCGTGATGCTCATAGCGGCACCTCGACCGTCACGCGCGTGCCCCGGCCGATCTCCGATTCCAGGGAGAACCGGCCTCCGATCGCCTCGGCCCGCTCAGCCATGGTCAGGAGCCCCCAGCCGCCGCGCTCCTCCCCTCTTCGGGCCCGCGCCGGGTCGAACCCGACGCCGTCGTCGGTGATGACGAGCCGCAGCCTGCCGTGGACGACCCCGATCCGGATCCGCGCGCGGCCAGCCCGGGCATGCTTGCCGATGTTGGTCAGGACTTCCTGGACGATGCGGAACAGGTTGTTCTCCACGTCCGGACTCGGCCGGGGGTGAATCTCCTCTCCCTCCACGAGGACGTCCACGCCGGTCCTCATGGAAAACCGCTCGCCGTACCAGCCGACGGCGGCCACCAGGCCCAGGAGGTCCATGTCCGGGGGGCGCAGGTCGCTCATGAGGCCGCGGGTGAACTCGGTGATCTCCTCGACCAGGACCATCGAGTCCTCGAGCCGCGCGTGCAGCGCTTCCATGCCCTCCGCGGGGAGCTTCGACTTCAGGATGCTCAGGTTGATTCCCACCACTGTGAGGTTCTGCCCCACCTGGTCGTGGAGTTCCCGGGCGATGCGCTTCCGTTCCGTCTCCTCCGCCTCCGAGAGCCGCGCGGAGAGAATCCGGACCCGCCGGCTCTGCTCCCGGAGGGCTTCCTCCGCCCGCTTCCGCTCGGCAATGTCCCGGCCGATGCCGAACCGCCCCACCGCCTTGCCCGCACCGTCGTACTGGGTCGTCACCAGGAATTCGACCGGGACCCGCCCGCCGTTCCGGTGCAGGAGGTCCGCCTCGTAGGGCGGGGTGTCTTCCCCCCGGATGCCCTTTCGGAACCGTTGGATCGTGGTTTCCACGTGTTCCGGGGCAACGAGAAAGGTGAAGGGCTGGCCGATCAGGTCGCGGACCGTGTAGCCGGTGACGCGCTCGAACGGGGGGTTGACGTAGGTGTAGATCCCCTTTTCGTTGACGATGAAGATCAAGTCCCCCGTCGATTCGACGAGGTTGCGGTACTTCTCCTCGCTCTCCCGCCGGGCGGCCTCGGCCTTGCGGCGCGCCACCTCCGCCTTCTCCAGGCGGGCGATCTTGCGCCGGAGCGAATCCAGCTCATCGATCCATTGCTGTTTCGTCTTCCTGCCTGCCGGTTGAACCGTGTTCCGTTGCCCCATGGCGTCTCGATCCCTTGTGCCGGACCCGTTCCCGGTTCGTTGTCGAACGATAACCGTGCTTGCACACTCCGGTCATCCTAAAAAAGGGGCCGCCCGCCGTTGAGCCGCTCATAGATCCGGATGTATTCGGCGATCATGCTTCCCAGATCGTAACGCTCCCGGGCCTCCCGCATGATCCGCCGGAGCTGGGGCTCCCGGATCTCCGGGGGCTTCCGGTGGAAGGCCAGGCTTTTCTCGAGGGCGTACCAGAGGCCCCCCGTGTCGTAGTCCCGGAAGAGGAACCCGTTGCCCACGTCCAGCGGGGAACCGTCGCTCTTGAGCCGGAGTTCCCGGATCTTGTCGTGGTAGCCCCCGGTGTCCCGGTTCGTGGCGGTGCAGCCGAAGAGGTTTCCCACCTGGTCGATCTGGCCGCAGGGCTCATAGAGGGAGGCACCGAAGACGTCGCTGGCGGCGGCGAAGCCCAGCATGGACAGCTCCTCGCTGAAGGGGTGGCAGGCGATGTGCCCCCCCGAGTTCCAGGCGATCCGCCCGAGGATGTCGGCGTGGGTGCTATCCCCGCCCACGGCGTCGGCGACGACGGCGATCTGGGCTTCCGGGTGGACTCCCGTGAAATGCCCCGCCACGGCCTCCAGGAGTTCGACCCCCTTCTGGAGCGTGTCGAGCCGGGAGGGCCAGAAGAACAGGATGGCGTCGGGGTCCACGTTCAGGCCGGTCCGGCGCTGAAATTCCACCCGGTTTTCCCGCTTTGCGGCCAGGATGTCGTCCTCGGGACCGAAGCGCCGAACGAGAAACCCGCATTTTTCCGGGTACATGTTCGAGGCCGGGGCGTTGATGATGGCCCGGGCGGCGTCGAAGTGGAACTTCTCTTTCACCTCCTGCCGGACGCTCGGGGGAATGATGGGCCGGTCCAGGAAGTAGTCCCCCACGACCTCCCGGAGAAACCGTTCGCCAACGAAGTTGATCAGGGTGGCGTTCTTGATGGCCGTGGCCTGGCAGTCGATGCAGCGCCGGCCGAAAGCCTCGCTGATATAGAGGCGGTGCCCCAGGTTCGCCAGATTCACCCCTTCCAGGTAGGCCAGGGGCAGGTCCGCCGTGAAGACGTTGTGCACGGTGTGGAGGACCGGCAGGCCCGTGGCGGCGGCATAGGCCGTGATGGCGCCCCCGGCCATCCAGTCGTGGCTGTGGAGGATCAGCTTCCCCTGGTGCTTGGCCCGGACTTCCTTGATGATGCTGTTGACGACCTCCCGCTGGAACTCCGCGGCCGTGCGCAGGGGATCTCCCGCGTAGGCGCCGGGGTTGTTCTCGAAGATGGCGGAGCTGACCAGGTGGATCCGCTCGGCGTCGATCTTGTAGCGGATCTCCCGCCACTCCCGCTCGTCCAGCTGCGACTCCCGCTGGAAGCGCTTCTTGAGGTTCAGGGTGGCCAGGTGGACGCCGATGCCCCGTTCCGTCAGCCCCTCGCAGAGGGCGGAGACCACCTCGCCCAGGCCTCCGCTCTTCCCGGAGATGTACTTCGCCAGGGCCCCCATCTCCTCCGGGAGGCGCCCCGTCTCCGGGGTGACCATGAGGATCGCCGTCATCTCGCGTCTCCGGAGGACTTCGAAGCGCCTCATGGCGACCTGGAGATCGTCGATCTTCCGGGTCATAATCTGCGTCGGCCGGGCGATGGAGCCTCCGTAGGGATTGAAGTAGGCGTGGACGGCGTGGTCTTCGCCGATCCGCTCGTGGATGAAGTAGACGTGGTCCGAGGTGGTGAGCTGCCGCCACTGCGTGAGGAGTTCGCCGCCGGCGCGGCGGGCCCTGTTCTCCATCCCCTGGATGTCGAGGAACAGGTCGTGCTGGGTGGGGTTGCCAAGCCACCCGAAGGTGTCGCGGCCCGCGTCGGCCCAGGAGGATGTGGACAGGTCGTGGATGTCCACGACGGGGCAATCGGCTTCCCGGAAGAGGGCCGCGACTTCCGTGGGCGTCGATGGGACGACGTTCTCGTGCCGCTCCAGTGCCTCCGGCAGGCCCTGCCAGAATTCGAAAATCCCCTTGTCGGCCCAGATGTGCTCCCCGATGTGCTCAAAGTCATATCCCAGCAGGACCGCCTCCCCGTCGACCTTCGCCAGATAGGAGGCGTAGACCTTCGGCGTGATGGGCTGGTGCGGGAAGCGGAAGGCCACGTCGTCGCTCAATTCCCGGTTCCGGGGCAGGACGACCAGGGGCGACCCGGCGGCCCGGAAGACGGCGTTGGGGGAGATGGGGGCGGTGGCGCCGGTGAACATGTCGTCCCGCTTCTCGCAGAGGATGGAGGCGTAGCCCATGTCCGCCACGACCTCGGCGATGCGGTTGTTGTACATCAGCTCCGTGTTCCGGAAGGAGGTGGGGAAGACCCCGAAGAGCTTCCGGATCAGGTCCCGGTGCAGGGAAACCTGGTCCCGGAACTCCTGCTTCCGCGGGTCCTCGAAAAGGCTGGCCAGGGAATGGTAGTAGGTTTCGCTGAGGAACTCCACCCGGTCCCCCTCCCGCCCCGCCTCGTGGAGAGCCTGGAGGGCCTGGATCACCTCGGGCCGGTATTGCTGGGCCTGCTCCAGGAACGTCCCGGACATGCCCAGGGTGATCTTGAAGCGCCCGTGGCGGGCGATGAGGCCCGTGAACATCTCCACGGCCGGGAGGTAGCACTTCTCCGCCACTTTCTCGAAGACGGCCCGGTTCTGCTCGTCCCAGAGGAATTTGTCCCGTTCCGGGTGCAGCCGGAGCGGCTGGTGGAGCTGGAAGTAGAAAATTGCCAGGGGCATGTCCCTTCCCTCCGTATGGCCCGAATCCGCTTGTCAGGCGCAATCGATTCTGCTAGCAGCCTTATACCACACCGATCCCCCTTTTCCAAAGGCCGCCGACTCATGCGGCGGTCCCGTCGCCCGAAAGGAAATGCGCGTCATGGCACCCCAGGCGCCGAAGAAACGCATCCTCCCCACGCCCCTCCCGGCCCTCCGGTATCCGCCGGAACTGCCCATCGTGGGGCGGAGGCGGGATATCGTCGCGGCCATCCGGGACAACCCCGTGGTCATCATCACCGGGGAAACGGGCTCGGGGAAGAGCACACAGATCCCCAAGATGTGCCTCGAAGCGGGCCGTGGCCGCCGGAGCCTGGTCGGTTGCACCCAGCCGCGGCGCGTGGCGGCGGTGACGGTGGCCCAGCGGATCGCCGAGGAACTCCGCGAGGAGCCCGGCGGTACCGTGGCCTACAAGATCCGCTTCGAGGAGCGCTCCGGGCCCGCCACGCGGATCAAGCTCATGACCGACGGCATCCTCCTCATGGAGGCCCAGGCGGACCCGCGCCTCTCCCGCTACGATACGATCATCGTCGACGAGGCCCACGAGCGGAGCCTCAACATCGACTTCGTCCTGGGGATCCTGAAGAATCTCCTGCTCCGGCGGCGGGACCTGCGGGTCATCATCACCTCCGCCACCATCGACGCGGAGAAGTTCTCCCGCTTCTACGGGAACGCCCCCGTCATCGAGGTCTCAGGCCGGCTCTACCCCGTGGAGGTCCGCTGGCGGCCCGTCGACCGGGCCCTGGAGGAGGAGGGGGAGCTCACCTACATCGACGCCGCTGTCCGGAACGTGGAGGACCTGCTCCGGGAGGATCCCCGGGGGGACATCCTCGTCTTCATGCCCCGGGAGCAGGACATCCGCGAGGCCTGCGACCTCCTGGAGTCCCGGGCCGGCGGCGAGGTTCTCGTGCTCCCCCTCTTCGCCCGCCTCTCCTGGGGCGAACAGAAACGGATCTTCCAGTCCGCCTCTCAGCGAAAGATCGTCGTCGCCACGAACATCGCCGAGACCTCCGTCACGATCCCCGGGATCCGCTACGTCGTGGACACGGGGCTGGCACGCCTCCTCCAGTACAACCCCAGGACCCGCACAACGAGCCTGCCGGTCAAGAAGGTGTCCCGGAGCAGCGCCGACCAGCGCAAGGGCCGCTGCGGCCGCGTCGAGGGCGGCGTCTGCATCCGCCTATACGACGAGGGGTCCTACGGGGAGCGTCCCCTCTTCACCCCGCCGGAGATCTCCCGGGCCAACCTGGCGGAGGTCATCCTGCGGATGCTCGCGCTCAATCTGGGCAAGATCCAGTCCTTCCCATTCGTGGACCCGCCCCAGTCCCGGAGCATCAAGGACGGCATTGACATGCTCCAGGAACTGGGCGCCATCGAGGCGAAGAGAAAGGACGAGAGGGAGGGGGACGACCGCCCCTACACCCTGACGGACCTGGGCCGCCGGATGGCCCGCCTGCCCATGGATCCCAGGATTTCCCGGATGATCCTGGAAGCCGACTCCCTGGGCTGCGTCGAGGAGGTGGCGGTCATCGCCTCCGCCCTGACCATCCCGGATCCCCGCGAGCGTCCCCTGGACCGGGAGGACGAAGCGGACCGGATGCACGCCCCGTTCCGCGATCCCGCCTCGGACTTCCTCACGCTGCTCAATATCTGGAACGCCTTCCACCGCACCCTGGAGAGCCTGAAAACGCAGAACCGGATGCGCAAGTTCTGCAAGGCCCACTTCCTTTCCTATCGGAGAATGCGGGAGTGGCGGGACGTGTACGATCAGATCCGGGGGATTCTCGCCGAGGGCTCCTCCTGGAAGCGACCCGCCGCGATGAGGGGCCGCGCTCCCGCCGGGAAAAGAGCGGGGCTGACCACCGCTTCCGCGGCACCGCCGTCCACTCCCGAAGAGCGCTTCGCCGCCGTCCACAAGTCGATCCTGAGCGGCTACCTCTCCAACATCGCCGTCAAGAGGGAGAAGAACCTCTACACCGCCACCCGGGGACGGGAGGTCATGCTCTTCCCCGGCTCGGGTCTCTTCGGCCGGGGGGGCAGCTGGATCGTGGCAGCGGAGATGGTGGAGACGTCCCGCCTTTTCGCCCGCACGGCGGCCAGCATCGAAAACTCCTGGCTGGAGGAGCTGGGGCGCGACCTGTGCCGCTCCACCTACGCGGACCCCCGCTGGCTGAAGGACCGGGGCGAGGTCGTGGCGACCCAGCAGGTCCAGCTCTTCGGGCTCGTCATCGTCCCCGCCCGAACGGTGTCCTACGGGCCCGTCGATCCGGGGGAGGCCACCCGCATCTTCATCCGGGAGGCCCTGGTGGAGGGAAACGTCCGCCATCCTCTCCCCTTCCTCACCAACAACCTGGCCCTGCGGGAGGAGGCCGCCGCGGTGGAGCACAAGCTCCGCCGGCGCGAGTACCTGGCCGACGAGAACGACCTGGCGCAGTTCTACGAGGAACGCCTGCCGGGGGTGTACAGCTGGCCGCTTCTGAAAAAACGGATCCGGGAACGGGGCGGGGACGCCTTCCTCCGGATGTCCGAGGCGGACATCTTCCGCAGGCGGCCCGACGAGGATGAAATCGGCGCCTTTCCGGACCAGGTTCGGATCGGGCCGCTTCGCTTCCCCCTGTCCTACCGGTTCGATCCCGCCGGGAAGGACGATGGCGTGACCCTGCAGGTCCCCGTCCAGGCCCTGCCGGCCCTATCGCCGGGACGCATGGAATGGGCGGTCCCGGGGCTTCTCCGGGAAAAGATCACGGCCCTCGTCAAGGCCCTGCCCAAGGAGTACCGGCGCCGCCTCCAGCCGGTTCCACAGACCGTATCCCTCCTCCTGGAGGGGCTCCAGGAGACGGACACGCCCCTCCCGACGGCGCTGAGCCGGTTCGTCCACGAGCGCTTCGGGGTCCATGTCCCCGCCTCCGCCTGGCCGGTCCAGGCGGTGAGCGATCACCTGAAGCTCCGCTACCTGGTGGTGGACGAGCGAGGGAAGGCCCTGGCGGAGACGCGGGACATCAGCGGGCTTCAGGCCCACGCCGCGGCGGACGCCGAGTCCTCCGCCTTCGACCGGGCACGCCGGCAGTGGGAGCGGACGGGCCTGGAGACCTGGGAGGTGGGCGAACTCCCGGAGGAACTGGCGGTGGAAAACATCGGCCTCCTCTTTCCCGCCCTCGTCCCCGAACAGGGAGGCGTCTCGCTTCGGCTCCTGAAAAACCGGGCGGAGGCCCGGGACCTTCACCGGCGAGGAGTGGCCGCCCTTTATGCCCTGCGTTTCGCCGAGGAGTTGCGGCACCTGAAGAAGGCCTTGACCCTCTCGGGGGAGGTGAAGGCCACGGCGGAGGCCCTCGGCGGTGCCCGGGCGGTGGAGGCGCTTCTCCAGGAGAAGGTCCGGCACGACCTCTTTGCGATACCCATCGGTTCGTCCGAGGAGTTCCAGCGCCACGGCGACGCGGTGCGGTCTCGGATCCTCCCCCGGGGACAGGAGGTCCTGCAGGCCGCGGGACCGATCCTCCAGGGGGCCTACGAGACCCGGAAGGCACTGAAGACGCTTTCGCAGGCCAACCGCCACAACGCGCCGGCCATGAAGTACCTCCAGACGATGGAAGAGGAGTTCCACCGCCTGCTGCCGACGGATTTCCTGGTCCGCTACG
>JBFYXW010000099.1:0-4354 GCA_041310335.1 Syntrophaceae bacterium
CACGAATTCGCCCGGAGGAGCCCCCTGCCGGAGGGAAAGGACCTGGACCGATATGTCTTCTCAGCGTAACCTGTCCTACAGCCTGGCCATCAACGAGGCCCTCCACCAGGCCATGGCCGCCGACCCCTCGGTGTTCCTCATCGGCCAGGGGGTCAAAAGCCCCTGGTACGTGGGCAACACCGCCCAGGGCCTCCTGGAGCGGTTCGGCCCCTCCCGGGTGATCGACACGCCCGTTTCGGAGAACGCCATGACGGGGGCGGCGGTGGGGGCGGCCCTGGCGGGGATGCGGCCCGTGGTGGTCCACCCGCGGATGGACTTCATGTTCTACGCATTCGACCCCATCATGAACGAGGCGGCCAACTGGTCCTACATGAACGGCGGCCGGTCCTCCGTGCCCGTCGTCTTCTGGGGGATCATCAACCGGGGGGGGGAGCAGGCGGCCCAGCACTCCCAGGCCCTCCACGCCCTGTTCGCCCATGCGCCGGGGCTCAAGGTCGTCATGCCCGCCACGCCCGCCGACGCCAAGGGGCTGATGATGGCGGCCATCCGGGACCCCGATCCCGTCGTCTTCATCGACGACCGCTGGCTTTACGGCCTCGCGGAACCGGTCCCGGAGGAGCCCTGCGAGACGCCCATCGGCAAGGCGGCCCTCCGCCGGGAAGGGGCCGATGCCACGGTTGCCGCCCTGTCGTATCTGGTGCCGGAGGCGGAGAAGGCGGCGGACGAGCTGGCCCGGGAGGGGATCCGGGTGGAGGTGCTGGACCTCCGCACCGCCAAGCCCCTGGACCGGGAGGCGATCCTGGCCTCCCTCGGGAAGACGGGGCGCCTCGTCGTGGCCGACCCGGGGTGGAAGACCGGTGGCCTGGCGGCGGAGGTGGCGGCCCTGGCGGCGGAAGCGGGATTCGGGAGCTTGCAGGCGCCGGTCCGGCGCGTGGCGCTCCCCGACTGCCCCGCCCCGGCGAGCCGGAGCCTCGAGGCGGTCTATTATCCCCGGTGGGCCGAGATCGCGGCGGCCGTCCGGGATGTCTGCTCCTGAGGACGGCGGATTCATGAGGGAAGGAGAGCAGGTGACATGACGAGGAAGGTGCGGTTCGTCGAGCCCGCCAAGGTGTACCGGATGATCCAGGACGAGCTCGACGCCGCCTACTTTGAGGTGATGAGCAAGGGCGACCTGATCGACCGGGGGCAGCTCAAGAGCTTCGAGGAGAACCTGGCGGCCTTCGTGGGGACGAGGTACGCCGTGGGCCTCAATAGCGGCTACGACGCCCTCCACATGTCGCTTCGGGCCGCCGGAGTCGGACCCGGCGACGAGGTGATCGTCCCGGCCCACACCTTCGTGGCCACGGCGTCGGCGGTGGTGAACGTCGGGGCCCGCCCGGTCCTCGTGGACGTGGGGAAGGACTTCAACATCGACTGCGACCGGATCGAGGAAGCCGTGACGGAGAGGACCCGGGCCCTCATCCCGGTCCACCTGAGCGGCTGGATGGCCGACATGCCCCGGGTCATGGAAATCGCCGGGCGGCACCGCCTGACCGTCGTGGAGGACGCCTGCCAGAGCCTGGGGTCCTCCATGCTCGGGAAGCGGGCGGGTTCCTGGGGAAAGACGGGATGCTGGAGCTTCTATCCCTTCAAGATCCTCGGGGGTTACGGCGACGGCGGGGCCATCACCACCGACGACCCCGATGTGGCCCTCTTTGCCCGGCGGATGCGGTACAACGGCGAGGAACGGGATACCGGGGAGTATCACGGCCACGGCTTCACCTGCCTCCTGGACAACCTCCAGGCGGCCTTCCTGGACGTGAAGCTCCGCCACCTGCCGGCCTGGATCGTCCGCCGGAAGGAGATCGCCGCCCGCTACCGGGAGGCCCTCTCGGACCTGCCGGACCTGCTGCTCCCCCACTACGACGACCCGCGGCGGGACCACGTCTACCAGAACTACACGGTCCGGTCGAGGCAGGGGAGCGCCTTCTCCGAATACCTGAAGCAGAGCGGCGTCGAGGTCCTCACGCAGTTCCGCAAGCCCTACTACCGGCACGAGGCGCTGAAGCTCACAGACCGGGGATTCCCCGAGACGGAGGCCCTGAGCCGGGAGGTCTGCTCCCTTCCCATGAGCGTGGAGATCGACGACGACGAGATCGCCTACGTCATCTCCGTGGTCCGGCGGTTCTATGGAAAGTAGCGGGCATCTCCCCGGGGAGGGGGTCAGCCGGCCCCGGGGTGGAACGGTCTGGAACGTTCTGTACTGGGCTGTTCCGGTCCTGCTGGGGAGCTACGTCTTTCTGAACCCCTTCCCCCGGAAGACCGCCATCGAGCTGATCTGCTTCTACGGGGCCACGACGCTCGCCCTGGTCCTGGCCGCCACCGGCCGGGTGCGCTGGAGCTTCCGGACCCCGCTGGCCATCCCGTTCCTGCTGTTTCTGGCCTGGAGCTTCCTCGGGCTTGCGACGGCGCTGAACCCGGCCAACAGCATCCACGACGTCTACGCCCACCTGATCCAGTACCTCGTCCTGTTCTATCTCCTGCTCCATTTTTTTCGGACCCCGCGCCGGTTCACCGCCCTCTGCTGGATCGTGGCCGCCTCGGGGTTCCTCCTGGCCGTCGGCGTCATGAATTACTTCTACTGGTTCGCCGGTAACCCCATCCACGAGCGGCTGGGGATCATGCTCCCCTTCATGGAGTTCATCCCGGGGTACCTCAGCTACACGTCGCTGCTCGCGGTCTTCGTGACGATTCACCTCGTCGGGACCGTTCGCCACCGGCTCCTCCGGCTCCTCCTGGCCCTCTGCCTCGTCGGGACGGCCCTGGCGACGGCCCTCACCCAGTCCCGGGCCACCTTCCTGGCGGTCCTGGCGTCGCTGTTCGTCTTTTCCCTGCGAAGCCGCAGGAACTGGCTGATCTGGGGGATCATGGCCCTCGTCATCGCCGTCATGATCCCCAGCATGAAGGAGCGCATGAGCGGTTCGGAACTGCTCCGGGACGGGCGCATCCAGATCGCCATGATCACCTTCGAGGTCATCAAGGATCACCCCGTCCTGGGGATCGGCTACGGCATGCTCACCTACGGAGACCCCGCCTCCCTGGACCTGGCGAAGTACAACGTCCGGCTGCCGGAGAAGTACCAGCAGCACCACCCGGGGGGCGTGTTCTGGGGCTCCCCCCACAACACCTACCTGGACATCGCCGTCCGGACGGGTCTGCCGGGCCTCGCCCTCTGGCTCCTGATCCTCGCCGTGGCGGGACGCATGGCCTGGCAGGTCATGAAGCGCGACCCCGGGAGCGGCATCGCCGGGGCCGGTACCTGCCTCCTGGCGGCCCTGGTGGGCATCGCCGTCCAGGACCTGTTCATGGACGGCATGCTGGGCCCCCAGATCGTCCTGCACTACATCCTGTTCGCCCTGATCGCCATCCTGTGGCACATCCGCTGCGGGGAGCCGGGGCGGCAACAAGGGCCGCCGGGCATATCCCGGGCTGCCGCGGGCTGATCGGGGCTCCCTGGCGGGTGCGACCCTGAAGACAAGAAACAGCGAGCGACATCCATGACTCTGGAATTGAGCAGGCGTCACAAGTGGGTTCTCCAGTCGGAGATCCGCAACATGTCCATCGAGTGCGACCGGATGGGCGGGATCAACCTGTCCCAGGGGGTCTGCGACATGACGGTCCCCCGTCCGGTCATCGAGGGCGCCCGGGAGGCCATGGAGGCGGGGCTCAATACCTACACCCGCTACGACGGGATCCCCGAGCTCCGGGGAGCCATCGCCGCCAAGCAGCAGCGCTTCACCGGCCTGGAGGCGGACCCGGAGACGGAGATCGTCGTCAGCGCGGGCGCGACGGGGGCCCTCTACTGCGCCTGTCTAGCCCTCCTGAATCCCGGGGACGAGGTGGTCCTCTTCGAACCCTACTACGGCTACCACGTGAGCACCCTGGTCGCTTCCGGGGCCGTCCCGGTCTATGTCCCCCTGGCCCCCCCGGACTGGACCTTCCGGCGGGAGGACCTGGAGTCGGCAGTAACGGGGCGGACGAAGGCCGTCCTGGTCAACACCCCCGCCAACCCCTCGGGGAAAGTGTTCTCCCGGGAGGAGCTCCTGGTCCTGGCCGACTTCGCCCGCGCCCACGACCTCTTCGTCTTCACCGACGAGATCTACGAGCATTTCGTCTACGACGGCTGGCGGCACACGTCCCCGGCTGTGCTGCCGGGGATGCGGGAGCGGACTGTCACGATCTCGGGCCTCTCCAAGACCTTCAGCATCACCGGCTGGAGGATCGGCTACTGCATCGCCGACGAGCGGTGGAGCCGGACCATCGGCTACTTCAACGACCTCATCTACGTCTGCGCCCCCGCCCCCCTCCAGATGGG
>JBFYXW010000100.1:0-4038 GCA_041310335.1 Syntrophaceae bacterium
GCCAGGAATGACCAGAACCGCTTGGAGGGGGGCATGGCGATGACCTTGCTTGACGGATTCGCAGTCCCTTATACCGGGTTTCCGCCGGAAAGGGAAGCAAAACAGGGCGCCCCTGCTCTAACGGGACGTCAATGTTCATGAAAATGGGTAAATATGGGGACACTTCCCCTATTTCTCCTGTATGTCCATTGAATCACGGCAGGAGTCCGTGCGCGCGGAAATAGGGGAAGTGTCCCTATATTTAGCGGCGGCTGCCGATGACGGATTCGAGACGGGCCAGGAGTGCGGGAAGGGTTTCCGGGAGCAGGGCCGAGACGGCCGGCGCGTCGAACCGCCGCGAGAGGGTTTCCAGGAGGGCCGAGTCGGCGACCCGGTCGGCCTTGTTGAGGACCCGGAGCAGGGGCTTCCCGGCGATGTCCAGTTCCCGCAGGATGCCCTCCACGGCCTCGATCTGCTGTTCGAAGCCCGGGTTGCTGGCGTCGATGACGTGGAGCAGCAGGTCCGCCTCCTGGAGCTCGTCGAGGGTGGCCCGGAAGGCGGCCATCAGTTCCTTCGGCAGGTTCCGGATGAAGCCGACGGTGTCGGTGATGATGGCCTCCGTATCCCGGGGGAAGCGGAGCCGGGAACTCTTCGGGTCCAGGGTGGCGAAAAGGCGGTCCTCCGCGAGGACGTCGCTCTTGGTGAGGGCGTTCAGGAGGGTGGACTTCCCCGCGTTCGTGTAGCCCACGATGGAGATGACCGGCAGTCCCTCCCGCTGGCGCCTCATCCGCCGCTGGCCCCGGGCCTTCTCGACATCCTTCATTTCCCGCTCGAGGCGGTGGATCCGCTCGCGGACGCGGCGCCGGTCGATCTCGAGCTTCTGCTCCCCGGGCCCCCGTCCGCCGATGCCCCCCGCCAGCCGCGAAAAGGCGGTATTCCGCTGGGCCAGGCGCGGGAGCCGGTACTTGAGCTGGGCCAGCTCCACCTGGATCTTTCCCTCCCGGCTGTGGGCCCGCTGGGCGAAAATGTCCAGGATGACCTGGGTCCGGTCGACGACCTTCAGTTCCGTGAAGTCGGCGATGGAGCGGGCCTGGGCGGGAGACAGCTCGTGGTCGAAGAGGAGGCAGTTGGCCCCCATCTGGAGGGCCCGGATGACGACGTCCGCCAGTTTCCCCTTTCCCAGGAGATAGCGGGGGTCCGGCTGGGAGCGCTGCTGGACGGCGGCGTCGAAGACCTCCACACCGGAGGTTCGGCAGAGTTCCCGCAGCTCCGTGAGGGCCGCCTCCGTATCCGCCGTGGGGTCCGTCTCCACCCGCACCAGGATGGCCCGGTCGGCGGCGTCCACCCGCCGGGAGGTCTGGCGCTTCGCGATGGCGCCCTCCAGGTCGGCGATGAAGGAGGCGAAGTTCAGGGTGAGGTCCGGGGGGCGGACGGGCTTCAGGAAGGACCAGTAGGTCCCCTCCGGGTTCTCCGGGACCAGGTGGGCCGTGTGGACGATGCCGGGGAGCCCGTCGGGCCCCGCCAGGACCGCCGAGACCAGGTCCAGGCGCAGGAGGGCCAGGTCCGTCAGGTCGTCTTCCGTGAGGCTCTCTCCGTTCAGGTGGGTGTGAATGAGGCGGAGGCCCCGGAGGCGGCTGGCGGCGAAGCGGAAGCGGTCGAGGCTGGGGATCAGGATGTCCCGGTGGGAGCCGACGATGACCGCCTCCACGTCCCCCCGTCGGTTCACCAGGATGCCGATCTGGCGGTTCAACTCCCGGGAGGGCTCCGTGAGCTGGCGGGCCACCTCCTGGGTGACGACGCGGTCCGGCGGGATCCGGCGCCGGTAGAGCTGCTCGATCCGCCGGGTCTGCTCGGGCTTGAGCCCCGTCAGGTTTCCGAATACCTTCTGGATGGCCCGCTCCTACTTGAACTTCTCGGGGCTGATCTTCCGCTCCATCCCGTCGAGGAAGGAGGACCAGGAGTTCGTCTGGAAGGCCGTCACCCGCTTTTTGGGCTTTTTCGCCCCGCACTGCGGGCACTCCAGCCCGTCGTGGGGCTCCCCGATCTTCAGGAAGTGGTCGTAGACGGTCTCGCACTTCGAGCATTCAAACGTGTAGATGGGCATGGTGGTTCTTGATCCTCACAAATGCAAAAGATTTTAAAGAGTTTTGGTTGCGGAAGTCTTGGTCCTTCTATGCGACAGGTGCCGCTTTTTGTCAATAAAAAACCCCGGAGGGTTTCCCCTCCGGGGCCGTCGGCAAACGGGGGTCGATGACGCCTGAACTTAGAAGCTCAGGGTCAGCTTGTGCATCAAGAGGTAGTCATTGGCCAGGGCCGGCTCGAAGGTGTAGCAACCGGCCGCGGTGCTGTTGTAGCAGCCCTTGAAGTAGTCGCCGGGCCAGAAGTAACCGGCGCCGACCATGTACTCCAGGTTGTCGTAGATCTTGTACGAGGCCGTCAGGTCAAGCTCGTACCCGTACTTGTCGGAGTTGTACTCCGTCAGGGGGTTGCCCGTGTTGACAGTCCCAAGAATGGTGGTGAACCCAGCAGCCGCGGGGGTCACCCAGGGCTTCTTGGCCGCCGTGGCATACGTGAAGGCCATCTTGATGTCGGCCTTGGGAACAGGCTTCACGCCCACGTAGAGGTGGTAGAACCACGCATTGTCGAGGAACGTGCTGACATAGTCAGCCGCCCGCCCCGCCGTCAGGGCGCCACGGTAGTTCGCGCTGCCGCGATCGCCTGTCCAGGTGTGGAAATCATCGTTGAACATCATGAGCGCCGGGTTGAAGGCCTGACCGGCGAGCAGACCGGCCATGAAGCCGCCTTCCTTCTTCTCCGGGGTCGCCGGATCGTCACCGGTGATGTAGGCGAACTGGAGTCCGAAGTACACCGGTGCGAAGTCAGCGCGGGCGCCCAGGTAGAGGCCGTAACCAAACATGTCGATGTCCGTGACAAGCGTGCCGGCACCAGAAACACCCGGAATCTCGCCGGCAACGGTGGCTGTAAGCGGATTCTCCCACTGGGTCTTCCCGTAGAGGATCGCCGCCTCACCCTCGATGTAGACAGGGCCGAAGGTGGCCTTGAAATAGGGATCCAGCACGTGGATGTTGGTCATCGTGCCAAGGTCGCCTCCGAGGGCCCCCACAGCAAAACGACCAGTGGCGTTCCGGCCCCACTGCCAGATGGCGCCGGCTTCGATGGCCTTGCCCTTGTACACGAAGCCGAGATCGAAGACGTCGGCGTCGGCGTCGGCGTAGAACGGCTGAACCGCAACGCCGTTCGTCACGGAAGTTCCACGGCCGTTGTTGTTCTCGGTGGCCTTTTCCCAGGCCGCGATGATCGTCACGGGGCCGATGGGAGCGAGGTACTTGATACCGGCGCGGGTGCCGAAGGAGTCGCCGAAGAGCGTCCCGAAGGCGATGAAGTTCTGGTAACCCACCAGGAACTTGCCGATGCCGGTGTTGAAGTCAACGTAGGCCCGCTCGAACTCGATGTTCTCCTGGGTCTTGATGCTGGTGTCAACTGCGGACGGAACCTGGGCGCGGCTGGTGGAATCCACCGCACCTGCCCAACGGCGGTCGCCCCACTTCTTCTCCAGGGCGTCGAACCGGGTCACGAGGGTGAGGCCTTCCACCACCTTGAACTCGGTCTGCACTCTCAGGCGCTGCTGGAAGAACGCCTGGGAGCCGTACTGCTGCGCCGTGCCGAGCAGGCCGCCATTGGCGTTAAGCCAGTTCTCGTTGTCGAGCAGGGAGTGGTTCTTTTCGTACACGCCCCACACGTGGTAGGTGCCGCTGAACTTTACGTCCACGGCGGATGCCGGCATGGCGATCGCAAAGATGATCGTGGCCGACAGCAAAGCAATCCAAAGTTTCTTCATTGTTTCCTCCATGAAGAGACAATCTTCGTTCTGGTTCGGTCCTTCCGGGCAGAAAGGACCCTCCTCCGCGATCCTCTTGCATCCCGCCCGCCTCGCGGCGACCGGGAAGGACCGGCCGGGCGTTTGCCTGTCCCGACGGGCCCTGCTGACCCCCGTTTCACCTCCTTTCTGTGGGTAAAGCGGCCGGAAGGTATCACCCC
>JBFYXW010000102.1:0-5812 GCA_041310335.1 Syntrophaceae bacterium
GGGCTCCTCATCGTGGCCATCGGGATCAACCTCCTGGAGATGACGAAAATCCGCATCGGCAACCTGATCCCGGCCCTGGTCCTGGCGATCCTCTGGGGAGTCTGGAAATCGTGAAAAACACGGAGGCGGAGGCCCCCGTGACGGCCCCCGCGCCGCGGACAACCCGACCAGCCGCGGGGGCGCGGCCGGGGGTTTCCAGAGGGTAGCATTGGGAAGCTTTTCCATTTCCGCAACGTCCCGCTTCGGATCACCGTAGCTCGGAAAAGCTTCCGCGACCGGCGGAAGCCCCCGTGACAGCCCCCGCGCCACGGAAGAATCGCCCCGCCCTCGGGCGCGGAGCCCAAGGCGCAGGGACAGCCCCCGCACCCCGGGAGACGAAAAAGGCCCGCCCCGGGGGGCAGGCCGTCAAGGGAAGGGGGACGGATTGCAAATCCGTCCCCCCCTGCTGTCATCGGTTGGCCGCCGCCGGGCCTCAGTGCCCGCCGCCGGCTTTCTCCTCGCCGTAGACCACAAGCTTCCCCTCGTGCTCCATCTCCTTGAGCCACTTCGGGTGCTGCTTCTTCAGCCACGCCCGGGTCACCCAACCCGTCGTCATCGCCGGAAGCGACCCCGGGGAACCAACCGTCCCCAGGTACAGGTGCACGAAGAAAAACGCGAAGATCGTCACGAACCCCAGCGCGTGCAGCACAAACATCCACCGCACCAGTCCGGAGGGAAAGCTCAGGGGGAACCACATGATCAGTCCCGTCACGAACATCAGGACCCCGCCCCCCGCCACCGCCAGGAAGAAGGCCTTCTGCCCCGGGTTGTACTTGCCCACCTCCGGAACCTTGTCCACGTGCCAGAGATATCCTCCGCCGCACATCATCCAGTCCAGATCCTCCGGCATCGAAAACACACCCGCCTCCCGCCACCACATCCCGATGGCGAAGGCCAGGGACGCCCCGAACCACAGGCCCGTGAAATTGTGGATGTACTTCAACGACCGGAGACCTCCGAAAATCTCCCCGATCCAGTTCAGGGAGTGGAACATCATCCCCAGCCCTGAGACGCACAGGAGCAGGCACGAAATCGCCAGGCTCCAGTGCACGATCCGTTCAAAGGCGTCGGTCGCCTGAATCAATCCCTTTCTCATCACTCGCCTCCTCCTTTCTGGTCCTGGTCCTCATCCGGAGACTTCGGCCCGTGAATGAGGTAGTGGAGGAACGACCCGGCAACGACGCCGCCCGCCGCCAGCAGAGAGAGCGGCTTCAGGAAATCCTTCCAGACGATGATGGACGCGGGGACCGTCGGCTTCTTGGGCAGTTTCTCGTAAACATCCGCCTTCTCCGGGAGCACGTACAGCACGTGGGTCCCGTCGACGAACTTGTCTCCGTAGACCGTGGCCTTTTCTCCCAGTTCCTCCGCCCGCTTGTAGGCCGCCTTGGTCATGGCCTTCTTCTCGCCGAACGTGAGGGCCCCCGTGGGGCAGGCCTTCACGCAGGCCGGGTTGAGGTCCGCCTGGATCCGCGAGAGGCACAGGTCGCACTTGTAGATGCGATCCGTGGCCCGGTTCCACCGCGGAATGTCGAAGGGGCAGGCGGCGATGCACTCCTTGCAGCCGATGCACTTCTCCTGGTTCAGGCCCACGGTTCCGTACGCCGTGTGGTACAGCGCCCCGCTGGGGCACACCTTCACGCAGGCCGCGTCGGTGCAGTGCATGCAGCCGTCCTTCCGGAACAGCCACTTCAGGCCGTCCTTGTCGGACACTTCCTGGAAGCGGATGAGGGTCCAGGTGTTCCACTGGAGATCCGGGGGATTCTGGTAGGTGCCGTTGTTCTTCGTCTGCCCAGCCGGCATCTGGTTCCACTGCTTGCACGCGAGCTGGCAGGCCCGGCATCCCGTGCACTTCGAAACGTCAATGACTTTGATGTATTCGGCCATGGTCCCTTACCCCCTTTTCCTGACGTTGACCATGAAGGCCTTGCTCTCGGGGATCATCGTGTTGGCGTCTCCGATCGTGGGCGTCAGGAGGTTGGCCGAGTCCCCTTCCGTGTAGACCTCGGGTTTCTTGTCGTCCTTGGCATACTTCCGGTCCTTCGTGGTAATCCACCCGAAGTGCCAGGGAATGCCCACCTCGTGAATGGTGTTGCCGTCGATGGTGAAGGGCTTGAAGCGGGGCGTCACGATGGCCGTGCACTCCACCTTGCCGCGGGCCGACTCGACGATGACCTTTTCGCCGTTGGCAATACCCTTTTCTTTCGCCAGTTCCTGGCCGATCTCGCACCACATGCCCGGCTGCATCTCCGCCAGCCAGGGGCACCAGCGGGTGAGCACGCCCGTCTGCCAGTGTTCGCTGATCCGGTAGGTCGAGCAGATGAAGGGGTACTTTGGATCGCAGCTGGCCACGCTGGCGTAGATATCCAGGTCGGACCCCACGCCGGCCTTGTCGAACCGCTTGATAGCGGGGTTGTTCTTCTGGGGCGACATGAGGTTCTTTTCCACGGGGCACTCGAGAGGCTCGTAATGCTCCGGGAAGGGACCGTCCGCGAGGCCCGGACCGTAGAGGCTGGCCACGCCGTCGGGCTTCATGATGAAGGGGGGCCGCCCGGAGCCGGGGTTGCCGACGCCGTCGGGCACATCGCCCACCCACTTCTCGCCGTTCCACTTGATGACGGCCCGCTTGGGATCCCAGGGCTTCCCGTCCAGGTCCACGGAGGCGCCGTTGTAGATGATCCGGCGGTTGACCGGCCATGACCAGGCCCACTCGGGATAGAGGCCGATGCCGGTGGGGTCCTTCTGACCGCGCCGGGCCGTCATGTTCGTTCCCGGGTAGGAGCCGCAGTAGACCCAGCAGCCCGAGGAGGTGGAGCCGTCGTCCTGGAGCCAGGCGAAGGTCGGGACCGGGTCGCCCTTCTTGAACTCCTTGAACTCGCCCTTCTTGGTCGGGTTCTCGACCTTCTTGTCCTCCAGGAAGAAACCGTTAATCTCCTTCGCCACCGCGTGGGGATCATAATGATAATGGGAACCTACGAACTTTCCGTAGGGCCAGGTGAGCTTCGTGATGGCCTCCTTCCCGGGACCGCCGTTCTTCTCGTAGAGGGCCTTCACCTTGAAGAAGATCTCGCTCATGATGTCCCCGTCGGGTAGGGCCACGCCGGGGGGATTGACAGCCTTGTAGCGCCACTGCTGCAGCCGGCCGCTGTTGGCGATGCTCCCCTCCTTCTCGATGGAGGCGGCGCAGGGCAGCATGAAGACCTCCGTCTTGATCGTCGTCGGATCCATGCCGGGGCCGCGCCAGAAGGAACCTGTCTCGTTGTCGAAGAGGTTGACGTTCACCATCCAGTCCAGCTTGCCCATGGCCTGCCGGACCTTGTTGGAGTGGGCCCCGCTGCAGGCGGGGTTCATGCCCCAGGCGAAGAAGCCGGTGAACTTGCCCTTGTACATCTGGTCGAAGATCGTCAGCCACGAGTAGTTGGCCCCGTCGTCCAGCTTGGGCATATACCCGTACGACTCCTCCAGGGTTGCGTTCGTCCCGTACATGGAGCGGAGGAAACTGGCCGAGTATTTCGGGAAGTTCTTCCACCAGTTGAGGCTGTTGGGCTCCTTCGTGGAGGGGGTCCGCTTCTCGTTGAAGGCCTTGAGCGTCGGCAGGGAGGCCGTGGGGGTCCCCAGGTAGCCCGGCCAGATGTGGAAGAGGAGGCCGTGGTCCGTGGAGCCCTGGACGTTGGACTCGCCCCGCATGGCCGCGACGCCGCCGCCGGCGATGCCCATGTTGCCCAGGAGGAGCTGGATGATGCACATGGAGCGGATGTTCTGGACACCCACGGTGTGCTGGGTCCAGCCCATGGCGTAAAGCTCGACGCCTGCCTTGTCGGGTTTCCCCGTCGAGGCATACAGCTTGTAGACTTCCAGAAGTTTGTCCGCCGGCGTTCCCGTGATCTTCGAGACGATCTCCGGGGTGTAGCGGGAATACTGCTTCTTCAGGAGCTGGAAGACGCAGTTCGGATGCTTGAGGCTCATGTCTTTCTGGATCCGCCCGCCGCCGTCGGTCTGGTAGGACCACGTCTCTTTGTTGTACTTGGCACCTTCAAGGCCCGAGAACACGCCCTTGTTGTCCCCCGGGAGTTTGAACGCCGGGTTCACCAGGAAGGAGGCGTTGGTGTAATGCTTGACGTATTCCTCGAAGTGGAGGTTGTTGTCGAGGATGTACTTGATCATCCCGCCGAGGAAGGCAATGTCCGTCCCCGACCGGAGCGGGGCGTAGAGGTGGGCCTTCGCCGCCGACTGGGTGAACCGCGGGTCCACGCAGATCAGCTTCGCGCCCTTGTCCATCGCCTTCTGGATCCACTTGAAGGAGACGGGATGGTTGGAGGCAGGGTTGCTGCCCATGATGAGGAGGACATCACTGTTCGAGAAATCGATCCAGTGATTCGTCATCGCGCCACGCCCGAACGACTCTGCCAGAGCCGGTACAGTTGGGCTGTGTCAGATCCGGGCCTGGTGTTCAATGTACACCAGACCCAACCCCCTCAGGAATTTTTGGTACGTGAAGCACTCTTCCAGGTCCATGGCGGCGCTGCCGACGGAAGCGATCCCATCCGTGCTGTTTACCGTTTCGCCCTTGTCGTTCTTGCTTTTAAAACTCTTGTCCCGGCTTTCCTTGACGTTGTGGGCGATCTTTTCCAGGGCCCACTCCCAGTCCACCTCTTTCCACTCCGTCGCGAAAGGAGCGCGGTAGAGCGGCTTGCCGAGGCGGTTCTCGTTGACGGCCATCTGGTAGATGGAGCCGCCCTTCGAGCAGAGGGAACCTCGGTTGATGGGGCTGTCGGGATCGCCTTCCGTGTTGACCACCACGCCTCGACGGACGGAGACGATGATGCTGCAGCCCACTGAACAGTACGGGCAGATGGTGGTGGTTTCTTTCGCGTACTGGATCTTCAGCGGCTGGGCATGGGCCGTTACGGGCTTGAGACTGATCCCAAGTCCGCCCGCGGCCGCCACGGCGCTGGAGAGCTTCAAGAAACCTCTTCTGGTGACTTCCATAAAGCGCTCCTTTCTAAATAATTGCGGATTCTATCCATCGGCTCGCCCACTCCCGGCGGGAACGGGAAAGCGGTTGCAGCGGCGGGATGACCCTCTTTCCTGGAAAATCTCGATCGGAAGCGACGGATTTTCTTGCGTGATATCCCCGGGGGTGCCGAGGGTCTGAAACAGCCGATCCCCTATATATTTTCTCCCCCCCGGTGTCAACTTTTTTGTCAGTGATTTCGTCTGTTTATGTCATTTTTGACATACAAATGAACCGGAGGAATAATCAACACTTGACATTATGCCGAAATCGACATAATTGCACATCCGCGTCGGGACTCCCAAACCCGGGAAAACAGCCCCGGAGGACGAACACCGTCCCGGAGGCGGACAGGACGAATCCGGATGGAACACCAGGACGAAAGGCTTGCGAGGCTGGAGGCGAACCTCCAGGACGCCGCGGAGAAGAACCCCCACAGCAAGCCGATCCTGGATGCTTTCGGACCGCTGATGACGGAGCAGCGGCGTCTCCTGGGCAGCTTGGACTGGAGGAAGATCGATCCCGCCGGCATCGACCCGGACCGGCTGAAGGCTGGTGTCCCCGTGATCCGCCAGGTCCCCCTGTTTTTCCCGGAGGACCCCTGGGAGGAGGTGCTCCTTCCGCTCGTTGCGGCCGCCCAGGCCGGCTTCCCCGGTCTCCGGGAAGCCATGGACGCCTGGGAGCGTTGCCTCGCCGGCGGTTCCCTCCCCTTTCACGACCATTTCCGCTCCTGGCCGGACGAATCGCTTCCCGCCACGTGGA
>JBFYXW010000103.1:0-3197 GCA_041310335.1 Syntrophaceae bacterium
GGGCCATGCCGTGCCCGCCCCCGCGGGGGTCGTGCATGGGCGCCTCCAGCCCCTTGCTGTGGACCGTGTAGTCGAGGCCCTTCCCGATCTTCTTCGCCGCCCGCACGCTGCCGGCGGCGAGGAGCTCGCCCAGCTTGCCCTCCCGGCGGGCGATCTTCGGGAGGATCACGTCGATGACCGTTGCCATGTCGCCCCATATCAAAGGGATTCCATCCGTCTGCTCCAGGGTCAGGTCTCCCCGCTCGAAGGCCTCCATGGCCCAGGCGATGGTCCCCCCGGCGGAGATGCTGTCGATGCCCAGGTCGTTGCAGAGCCGCCCGGCCTTGCAGGTCGCCGCCAGGTCGATGCTCCCGATGAGGGTTCCGAAGGCGACGATGGTCTCGTACTCCGGGCCGGGGCCCTCGGGAACGGCGAAGGGGCCTTCCTTGACCTCCACGACGCGCTTGCAGGCGATGGCGCAGTAGGCGCAGGCCCCCCGGCGGGTCAGGTATTTCTCCGAGAGGGTGCTCCCCGTCAGGGCGTCCGCCGCCTCCTCCCAGAAGTTGGAGGTCCAGTTCTTCACGGGGACATCGCCGCTGTAGACACCCCCCATGAGGTTCGCCGCCGTCCCGTCCTCGTGGAGGACATTGGAGGCCAGGGCCTCCTTGATCCGCTCGTTCAGGTCCTTCCGGAGGGCCTCGTAGGCCTCCGGGTCCGCCAGCTCCATCGTCTTCTTCGAGGCCTTCACGACGATGGCCTTGAGCCGCTTGGAGCCCATGACGGTGCCGAAACCGGCCCGGCCGGTGGCGTGGTGGCCGTCGTTGAGGATCAGCGAGAATTTCACCAGGTTTTCCGCGGCGGGCCCGATGACCAGGACCCGGGCGTTCTTCCCGTAGCGCTCCTTCAAGAGCCGCGTCGTCTCTTCCGTCCCCCGTCCCCAGAGGTCGGAGGCGTCGAGGATCTGCGCGCCGCTGTCCTCGACCAGAAGCAGGGACGGCTTCTCCGCCCGGCCGGTGAGAACGAGGCCGTCGAGGCCGCAGTAGCGCAGCTCCGGGGCGAGATAGCCGCCGCAGGAGGAGTCCCCCCAGTGCCCCGTCAGGGGGGAGCAGCCGGCGACGCTGTTCCGGCTGACGCCGGAGAGGCGGAGACCCGCGAAGGGGCCGTTCGTGATGATCAGCATGGCCTCCGGGGCCAGGGGGTCGATGTCGAAGCGTCCCCGCTCCCAGAAGAGCTTGGCCGCCAGGCCGCTCCCGCCGATGTACTGCCTGTACCAGGCCTCCGGCAGGCTCTCCGCCGCCGCGGTTCCCGCCGTCAGGTCCACGTTCAGAATCTTGCCCGTATTGCCTTTCATGGCCTCGCCTCCTGGTGGTGTCTGGCCCCGGTTCTCCGCAGGTCCCGGGGCGTTGGGGTTTATGTGGATTCTCGGTTCCGGCGGCTAGAGCGATCGGAACGGCTTTCCCGGTCCCGGAATGCTCGAGGGGCGGCTTCCGGTCTGACTCGGGTGCCGCGGAGCGGACGGCCTGCCGGGGCGGGGGGCGACGATCGCCCCCCGCCGCAGGTCTTGGGTCACTACTTGATGATCTTGTCCTCCCAGCCCATGTCTTTCAGGACCTGGATGTAGATGGCGGCCACCTTTTTCAGTTTCGGGGCCAGCTTCAGGAGGCCCGTGGCGGAACCCTTCACCCGGATCTTTTTGCGGGTGATGGCCATGACGGGGTTCAGCTTGTCCGACCAGGGCCGGTGGGCGTCGTCGGCGGAGAGACTCATGACCAGGTCCGGCTTGTCCGGGGGATCGCCGGCGCCGAACTCCATCTTGCCGCCTCGGCAGTCCACCCAGACGGCGCAGCCGGGGCCGCTCTCCGTGTAGTCGTACCAGATGAGCTGGTTGACCTTCTTCATCCCCTCCAGAAGCTCGGGGTCTTTCGACACGGCCTCGTGCAGCTTGATGATTGCCGTGACGGCCTCCTGCGGGTCTTTCCAGAACTCCATGCTGTCCTCCTTTCTAACGTGCTTTCAGATAAAGGTTGATGATGTCTTCCTCTTCCACGTACCGCGGGTTGTAGCTGATCTGTCCGTCCCCGGAGGCCAGCTCGACCAGGGGCTGGAGGGCCTCCCGGTCCCCGGGAACCCCGAAGTCCTTCAGGGTCTGGGTGAGTCCCACCTCCCGCTGGAGGTCCTTCACGGCCTGGACGGCCCGGCGCCCCGCCTCGAGGGGGTCCAGGCCGTCGACGGGGATCCCCATGGCGTCGGCGACCATCATGTACCGTTCGGCCCGCTCCTCCAGGTTGAACGCCATGACGTGGGGCAGCATGATGGCGTTGGCCAGCCCGTGGGGAATGCCGTAAAGGGCCCCCAGGGTGTGGGCCAGGGCGTGGACCGCCCCGGTCATGGCGTTGACGAAGCACATCCCGGCGATCGTGCTGGCCAGGAGCATGTTCCCCCGGGCGTCGACGTTGTCGGGTTCCCGGACGGCCACGGGCAGGTAGCGGCAGATCATCCGGATGGCGTGGAAACCAAGACCGTCCGAGACGGGCTGGGCGCTGTTGGACGTGACCCCCTCGATGGCGTGGGTCAGGGCGTCCATTCCCGTGAAGGCGGTAATCTTCGCGGGCAGCTTGACCGTCAGTTCCGGGTCCAGCATGGCGACGTCGGAGTTGCAGAAGGGGTGGGTCACCTGGAGTTTCGCCTGGGCCTCGACGTCGAGGACGACCATGGCGTTGGTGATCTCGCAGCCCGTCCCCGCCGTGGTCGGAAAGGCGATGTGGGGAGGCAGCTGCTTCGCCCCGTCCCAGAGGGCCGCCTGGGCCGCCAGGGGGGCGAAGTCGTCCAGGTCTTCACCGATGAGGATGTTGACCGCCTTGGCGGTGTCCATGACGCTCCCGCCGCCCACGGCGATCAGGCAGTCGGCGCCCTTTTCCCGGTAGAACCGCGCGCCCTCGTTGATGATGTCGATCCGGGCGTCCTGGAGGATGCCGTCGAAGACGCCCGCCAGTTCCAGGTCCGACTTCTCCACCGCCAGGGCGACCATCCCGGCCACCCCGGCGTCCACCAGCCCCCGGTCGGTGAAGATGACCGCCCGGGTCCCGCCCAGCTGGGCCATCTCGTAGCCCACCTCGCTCCGCAGGCCCGGGGAGTACATGATCCGGGAGCGGTTCACCCAGCTGAACATCGGTTCAAACGAAAGTTCCGGCAACTTCATGAATTCCTCCTTGCGTGAA
>JBFYXW010000104.1:0-3654 GCA_041310335.1 Syntrophaceae bacterium
CGAGGGCAGCCCGAACTGGAAGGGAAAGATCAAGATCATCGGCATCGGGGCGGGCAATTCGCCCTACGAGGTCGGCGTCTTCAAGAAGAAGTACAACGTTGCCTTTCCCCTTTTCCCCGACCAGGATTTCAAGATCCACAAGCTTCTCGGCGACGTGCGGACCCCCTACTTCATCGGGGTCCGGATCCGGCCCGACGGGTCGCACTCGGTCTTCTACTCGAAGCTGGGCGGCTTCGATGACGCCGGTGCGTTCCTGAATTCCCTGGTCAAGCTGTCGGGACTCCAGTAGGAGGTGAACGCCATGCTGCGCAGGAAGAGTTTCTGGATCGTTGTTGCCGCCTGTGTGATCGCGGCCTTTTCCGTCCAGGAGGCGTCGGCCCTCTCGGAGGCTTACAAGGGCAACATTTACCAGACAGGGGTTCTCAAGCCGAGAGACAGCAAGCTCAAGGTAAAGGTGGGAGGGAAAGCGCCGGACTTCACCCTGCCGTCCGTGGGAGGCGAGCGAGTGACCCTGAGTTCCTACCGCGGTAAGAAGAACGTCGTTCTCTCCTTCGTTCCCGCCGCCTGGACGCCTGTCTGTTCCGACCAGTGGCCGGGGTACAACATCGTGAAGGACCTCTTCGACGAGCGTGACGCGATCCTTCTGGGCATCACCGTGGACAGCATCCCCACCCTGTTCTCCTGGACGAAACAGATGGGGGATCTGTGGTTCCCGGTCCTGTCGGATTTCTGGCCCCACGGCGCGGCGGCGAAGCGCTACGGCATCCTCCGGTCCGACGGGACCTCCGAGCGGGCCTTGTTCGTCATCGACAAGCGGGGGATCATCCGCTACATCGACGTCCATGACATCAACCAGCGGCCGTCCCTGGAGGACCTGGTTCAGGCGCTGGAAAAGCTGCACTGAAAACCCGAACGGCGCATCGGAGACGGGTTTCCCGCCGCCCGCGATAGGAGGGACCGGCAGGGGAAAAGGGGATCAAGGTAGCCCGCTTTGCAGGAGCCCGCGGCAGGAGGATGGCATGGGGGGTGAAAAGGTGACCCGCCGGCAGAAGGACGTCTCGCGGCTTCTGCGGGATAAGAAGAAAATTCAGCGGGACAAAATCCGGAAGGCCAAGAAGAAATAGGATCCCATGACGAACGCGACCTGGTCGGAGGCGGACCTGCGCCAGATGGCCCAGACAGGCCTCTCCGCCGCAGCGGCGGAAGAGCAGCTGGAACGGTTCCGGGCCGGCGCCCCGCCGCTCCGGCTCGACCGGCCCTGCACCGCCGGGGACGGGATCTGGGTCCTGTCGCCCCGGGAGCAGGAGCAATGTGAACGGGCCTATGAAAAGGTCGTCGGCACGGGGCGCGTGATGAAGTTCGTCCCCGCCTCCGGCGCCGCGAGCCGCATGTTCCGCGACTGGCACCGGGCCTGCGCGGTGAGCGCCTTCGGCTCTGCGGAGGAGGAGACGTCGTTTCTGCAATCGCTGCCGGATTACGCCTTCTGCAGCGACCTGCGGACCTGTGTCGCCGCCCGCGGCGGTTCCCTGGACGACTGGGTATCCCGGGGGCAGTGCACCGAAATCCTCGATTTCATCCTGGGCCCCGAGGGGCTGGGCTACAGCGCACTCCCCAAGGCCCTCCTGAAATTTCACGACTATCCCGAGGGCAGCCGCACGGCTCTGGAGGAACACCTGGTGGAGGCGGCCCTGTACGCGCGCGACGCCGCTTCGGTCTGCCGGGTCCACTTCACCGTCTCGCCGGAGCACCGCGCCCTGGTGGAGAGGCACCTCGCGGCGGCCGTCCCGGCCTGCGAGGGCCGGTTCGGCATTCGCCTGGAGGTGGGCCTGTCGGTCCAGGAGCCCTCCACGGACACCCTTGCCGCGGACCTTCGGAACCGCCCTTTCCGGGACGAGGACGGCCGCCTCGTCTTCCGGCCCGGAGGCCACGGGGCCCTGCTGCGGAACCTGGAAGCCTTGAACGGGGATATCGTTTTCCTGAAGAATATCGACAACATCGTCCCCGACCGCCTCAAGGCCGCCACGGTCCGCTGGAAGAAAATCCTGGGCGGCCTCCTGGCGCGGATCGAGGCGGACCTGCATGGCCGTCTCCGGCGCATCGAGGAGGGAATGCTGGGGCCCGCCGAGAGCGAGGACATGGTTCGGTTCTGCCGGGAGAAGCTCCAGGCGCCCCTGCCGCCGGAGGTGGCGGTCGCCCCGCCGGAGATCCGGGAGGCCTGGCTGTTCTCCAGGATGAACCGCCCGCTCCGGGTCTGCGGAATGGTGAGGAACGAAGGGGAGCCCGGCGGGGGGCCTTTCTGGGTGTCCGGGGCGAAGGGGGTCTCTTCCCTGCAGATCGTGGAGGAGTTCCAGGTGGACCGTCCCGATCCGCTGCAGCGGAGCATCTGGGAATCCTCCACCCACTTCAACCCGGTGGATCTCGTGCTCGCCCTGAGAGATTTCCGGGGAGACGCCTTCGATCTGAAGCGGTTCGTGGACCCCGCCGCCGTGTCCATCACGAAGAAGTCCGAGAAGGGGAGGGACCTCCTGGCCCTGGAACGGCCGGGGCTCTGGAACGGCGCCATGGCCTTCTGGAACACGGTCTTCGTGGAGGTCCCCCTGGAGACCTTCAACCCCGTCAAGACGGTGGAGGACCTGCTCCGGCCCCAGCATCGCCGGACCTGATCTTTTTTCGCTTGATCTTTACCGGTTATTTTGCCATTTTTTCGCCGGTTTCGCAGAATATCGGCGGTCCCGAGACAGTATCCCGAAGGAGGCACCATGAAGGAACGACGCGTCAAACGGATTGGATTCGCCTGCATCGCCCTGTTGCTCACCCTGGTCCTGGCCGCCCCGGCGGCGGCCCTGGAGTTCGGCGCCCGGGCCTACTGGTGGTTCCCAAACTTCTCGGCGGACCTGCGGGCCGATCTCTCGGGCATCGCCGGCACCACCACGGACATGAAGGAAGTCCTCGGGGTGGGCAACCAGTCCTATCCCTCCGTGGAGGCCTATTTCTGGGCCGGCCGGCATCACCTGAGCGCCCAGTACACCCCCGTGAACTACTCGGGGACCACGACCCTCGTGCAGCCCGTAACCTTCCGCGGCGTCACCTACAACCCCGGAGCGTACGTGGAGACGGACCTGAAACTCCGCATGATCGACGTGGAGTACCAGTTCGACCTCCTCAACCTGGAAAACGTCCTGGCGGGCTTTTCCCTGGGACCCATCCTGAAGGTGAAGTACCTGGACGGCGAGGCGCGGCTCAACGCCCCGACCGTTCTCGCGGGGGACCAGAAGGAGACATTCGGCGTTCCCGTCCCCATGGTCGGTCTCGGCGCCCACGTGGGTCTCCTGGCGAACATCCTGGAGGCCCGGGCCCGGGTCACCGGGATCGCCTACTCGGGGAGCTGGTTCCTGGAGGGCCTGGCGGACGTCTCCTGGACGCCCTTCCCCTTCCTGGACATCCACGGCGGCTACAAGATCATGAAGCTGAAGGTCGACCGGAGCGAACTGTACCTGAATTCGCAGTTCGCCGGCCCCTACGTGGCCGTCACGGTCGGCTTCTGAACGGGGAGGAGAGGGAGACATGATGGCCGGGCAGGATAACGGGCGGGTCCGCGTGGGGATCGTCATGGGAGGGATCTCCTCCGAGAGGGAGGTGTCCCTCGAGAGCGGC
>JBFYXW010000105.1:0-12120 GCA_041310335.1 Syntrophaceae bacterium
GGGGTCCTACGTGGCGAGCGAGCTGTGGGGAGGGAAGGACGACGGCAATGTCAGCGTGACCCGCGGCGGCCTGAACCGGACCATCGAGAAGAACGTGGGCCACATCTTCGTGGTGAGCAAGCAGCTCCTGGCGGAATACCTGGATCTCGTCTCCGCCTTCCTGGAGGGGGGAGCACGGGTTTCGGGAGCGGAATAGATACAATTTATTCAGCCGTTTCATCAAACACAACAAGGAGGCAGTTATGAAAAGATGGTTGTGCGGTATGGTTGTACTGCTTGTCCTGGCTGCAGCCATGCCGGGACTTGCGGAAGTTCGTCCCGGCACCTTTTCCGTGACCCCGTTCTTTGGAGGCTACGTCTTCGACTCGAAGCAGGAAGTGAAGAACAAGCCGGTATACGGGTTGAGGGTGGGCTACGACTTCACCAAGTATTTCGGCGTGGAGGGCGTCTTCGACTACGTCCGGACGGAGCACTCGGCGCCCTGGAACGTGCTGAAGACGGATGCCCGGAACTGGGAAGCCGCCAAGGGAGACAAGGCGGACGCCTTCAACTACCGCCTGGAGGGTCTCCTCTACCTCATGCCCGACTACAAGGTGGTCCCCTACCTGGCGGCGGGCTTCGGCGGCCAGAAGATCAACTATCCCGGGGTGGTGGAAAGCCAGAACAGCTTCCTCGTGGACGTAGGCGCGGGCCTGAAGTGGTTCATCACCGACTGGATGGCCCTGCGGGCGGACGTCCGGGTTCCCTACGTCAAGGGGAGCTGGATGCCCAACCTGGAGTACACGCTGGGGTTGAGTTTCCTCTTCGGCGGCGAGAAGCCCGCACCGCCCCCTCCGCCCCCGCCGGAGCCCAAGGTCGAGGCGCCCCCTCCGCCCCCGCCCCCACCGCCTGCGCCGGAGCCGGTACAGGAAGTGAAGCAGGAGGCCAAGGCTGAGCAGACGGCCACCGAGAAGGAGATGCTGGAGAAGGGACGGGCCACGATCAACGTCCAGTTCGACACGGCCAAGTGGGTCGTCAAGAAGCAGTACCATGACGAGATCGCCAAGTTCGCCGACGTGATCAACCGGCACCCGGAGATCAAGGTCGTCATCGAGGGCCACACCGACAACGTCGGCGGCAAGGCCTACAACCAGAGGCTCTCGCAGAACCGGGCCAAGGCGGTCGCGAAGTACATGATCGACAAGTTCAAGGTCGACAAGGATCGCCTCTCCGCCAAGGGCTACGGCCTCACGCGGCCCATCGCCGACAACAAGACCAAGGCGGGCAAGCAGAAGAACCGCCGGGTGGACGCGGTGGTGGAGTACATCGTCAAGAAGTAGGACACCTGGAAAGGCTGCTCCCCGTCTGAACCGGGGAGCAGCATCGAATATTCCAAGCGAAGGAGAAACGGATGAAAAGAGCCTGGCTGCTTCTCGCCGCGCTATCGCTGGCGGTGTTCCTGATTTCCCCGGCGGCCGCCGCGGAGAAGATCTACATCAACGGCATCGACGCCAATTTCCCGCCCTTCGCCTACATCGACAAGAAGGGCGTCCCCGACGGCTTCGACATCAAGGCCCTCGACTGGATCGCCAAGAACCAGGGCTTCCAGGTCAAGCACCAGCCCCAGGACTGGGACAGCATCGTCCCCAGCCTCCTGGCGAAGAAAATCGACGTCGTCGCCTCCGGGATGAGCATCACCGACGCCCGGAAGAAGCAGGTCAACTTCACGATCCCCTACTGGAAGATCCAGCAGGTCCTGCTGGCCAGGCAGGACGCGAAGCTGACGGTGGAGCAGGCCCTGGCAGGCGGCAACCGGATCGGCGTCCAGCGGGGCACCACGGAAGCGAAATGGATCGATGAGAACCTGATCAAGAAAAAGGGCCTGAAGTTCCAGCTGGTCCAGTACGACTCGGCGCCGCTGGCCGTCGAGGACGTCCTCAACGGTCGCATCGCCGCCGCCGCCATGGACGACGCACCGGCCAAGGACGCCATCAGCAAGAAAAAGACCGTCAAGATCCTGGGGACCTTCGGCATGCCCGACGAGGAGTTCGGCTACGCTGTCCGCAAAGGGGATACGGCGTTCCTGAACAAGCTCAACGCGGGCCTGAAGAAGCTCATGAAGACCCCCTACTGGAAGGAACTGGTCAAGACCTACATCGACAAGAAATAGCGCCCGGAAAATCCTGGCCGGGAAATTCCCTGGGCCCTCCTCTGCCGGACCGGTGGGGGAGGGCTCTGTTTGTCAACGCGGGCCCCCGGGCCCGGATTACGGAACATCCATGCCCGAAGCGCTTCTCGCCGTCCGCGACGCCCTGCCCTACCTCCTGGAAGGATCCCTCGTCACCCTCGTGGTCGTCCTGGGGGCCATGGCATTCGGTTTCTGCCTGGCCGTCCCCCTGGCGGTGGGACAGGTCTACGGCCCGCGGTGGCTCAAGCCCCTCGTCGGACTGTACGTCTGGTTCTTCCGCGGAATTCCGCTCCTGGTCTTCCTGTTCCTCTTTTACTTCGGCCTCTGTACGGCCCTGGACATCAACCTCTCGGCCTTCACCGTGGCCGTCATCGTCCTGGGCCTCATCAGCGCGGCCTACCAGTCGCAGATCTTCCGGGGCGCCATCCTCTCCCTGCCGGAGGGACAGCTCAAGGCGGCCCGGGCCCTGGGGATGAGCGACGCCAAGGCGATCCTCTTCATCATCCTCCCCCAGGCGCTGCGGCTGTCCATCCCCGGCTGGTCGAACGAGTATTCCATCATCCTGAAGGACTCGGCCGTCACCTACGCCCTGGGGGTCGCGGAGATCATGGCCCGGACCCACTTCGTGGCCACCCGGACGTACCAGCACATGCCTCTGTATGCCGCGGCGGGGCTCATCTTCCTGGTCCTGACTGGGCTGGGGATCCGGGGGCTCCGGCTCCTGGAGGACAGGTTCCGCATCCCCGGCTATTCCCATCACGAGTTCTGAACCATGGAAGAACCCATCCTGAAGGTCGAAGGCATCCGGAAGCGCTACGGGAAAAAGGAAATCCTGCGGGGGACATCCCTGTCCGTCCGCCACGGGGAACTGAAGGTTCTCATCGGCCCGTCCGGCGCGGGAAAGAGCACGCTCCTGCAGTGCATCAACTTCCTCGTCCGCCCCGACGCCGGCCGGGTCTGGCTGGAGGGACGGGAGATCAAGCATGCCCACGGAAGGGAACTCCACCACTACCGCCAGCAGGTCGGCATGATCTTCCAGGACTTCAACCTTTTCGACCATCTGACGGCGCTCCGGAACGTGGAGATCGCCCTCGTCAAGGTCCGGCGGATGAGCCGGACCGATGCCCGCGACCGCGCCATGGCGGAACTGGATCGGGTCGGCCTGAGGGACCACGCGGACAAGTACCCGGCCCAGTTGTCCGGGGGCCAGAAACAGCGCGTCTCCATCGCCCGGGCCCTGGCCATGGACCCCAAGGTGATGCTCCTGGACGAGCCCACCTCGGCCCTGGACCCGGAACTGATCGGCGAGGTCCTGGCGGTGATCCGGGACCTGGGTGAGAACGGCATGACGATGATCATGGCCACCCACCAGATCGGCTTCGCCCAGACACTGGCCGACGAGGTCGTCTTCATGGAGGACGGCCTGATCGTCGAGGAGGGGCCGCCGGCCAAGATCTTCGGCTGCGCCGAGAACGAGCGGACCCGGGAGTTCTGCGGCAAGGTCCTGGAACTGTACACGGGCTGAAACCCCCGTGACAGCCCCCGCGCCAAGGACCGGCCATGCTCCGTGGGGGCGCGGCCGGGGGTTCCAGCGGCATAACGAACTTCACAGGGACAAAGAATCACCATGGAAGAGTGGCTCTACATCCAGAACGAGGCGGCGCCGGCCCTGCTGAGGGGCTTCGGGGTGAGCATCCGGCTCATCATCCCCTCGGCGGCCCTGGGGCTCCTCCTGGGCATCCTGGTGGGCACCCTGCGCGTCTTCGGCAACCGCTTCGTCGCCGCCGCCGCGAACGCCTACGTCACCGTCTTCCGCGGCGTCCCGCTGGTGGTTCAGTTGTTTGTCTGGTACTTCGGCCTCCCCTACTGGAACATCTACCTCTCGCCCTTCGCGGCGGCGGTCCTGGGCTTCACCCTCTGCAGCGCCGCCTACCACTCGGAGTACATCCGCGGGGCCCTCCTGTCCATCAAGCGCGGGCAGATGCTGGCGGCCCACTCCCTGGGCTTCACCCGCACCCAGACGATCCTCTCGGTGATCCTGCCCCAGGCCATGCGGCGGGCGCTGCCGGGCTGCGGCAACGAGATCATCTACCTGATCAAGTACTCCTCCCTGGCCTACATGATCACCTGCATCGAGCTGACGGGGGAGGGAAAGATCCTCGCCTCCGACTCCTTCAAGTTCACCGAGGTCTTCCTCCTCGTCGGTCTCTTCTACCTCGTCCTGACGACCCTGGCGACCCTCCTCCTCCAGGCGCTGGAAGTGCGCCTCAAGATCCCCGGCTTCGAGCACCGGGCCTTTTAGGACGCCATGGACGCACTGTTTTGCCCCCTCGACCAGGAGATCATCGCCCGCATCCGCGAGGCTGTCGCGCCGGCTGTGGTGATCGAGGACCCGGAGAAGCGGGAGCCCTTCGGCAGGGACGGAACCGTGGAGGCCTTCGCCCTGCCGGACCTGGTGGTGGAAGTGACCACCGCCGGCCAGGTCCAGGCATTGCTCCGGCTCGCCGGGGAGCTCCGCTTCCCCGTGACGCCCCGGGGCCTCGGAACGGGCCTGGCGGGAGGCGCCGTCCCGGTTCACGGCGGCGTCGTCCTGTCCCTGGCCAGGATGAACCGGATCCTCGCCGTCGATGGAGACAACTTCCTGGCGGTGGTGGAACCGGGCGTCCTGAACAAGGACCTGAAGGACGCGGCCCGGGAGGCGGGCTTGTTCTATCCCCCCGATCCGGCCAGCTACGACACCTGCTCCCTGGGCGGCAATGCCGCCACCAACGCCGGGGGCCCCTCCTGCGTGAAGTACGGCGTCACCCGGGACTACATCCTGGGACTCGAAGCGGTCCTGCCCACGGGAGAGCGGATCCGGACGGGCGTCCGGACCCGCAAGGGCGTCGTCGGCTACGACCTGACCCGCCTCCTGGTGGGCTCCGAGGGAACCCTGGGAGTCATCACGGAACTCACCCTCCGCCTCCTCCCCCATCCCCCGGCGGTCACGACACTGGTGGCCCTCCATCCCGACCTGTCCCGGGCGATGGACTCCATCCGGGCGGTCCTGGGGGCCGGCCACGTCCCCTGCGCCATGGAGTTCCTTGACCGGCGCTGCCTCGACCTCGTGGGGGACCTGCTGCCCTTCGAGGGGATCGCTCAAGCCGGGGCGCTCCTCCTGATCGAGGCGGACGGGCCGCCGGAGATCATTGCCCGGGAGATCGAGGCCATCGGGGAGGTCTGCCTCGCCACGGGGGCTGACCAGGTCCTGCTCGCGCCGGACGCGCAGCGACGGGAGCGCATGTGGGAGGTCCGCAAGGCCGTGTCGCTGCGGATCGAGGAGCACTACCCCGTGGACATCCACGAGGACGTGGTGGTCCCCGTCCGCCGGATCGCCGACTTCGTTCGGGAACTTCCGCCCCTGGAAACGGCCTATGGCATGAAGATCTACACCTTCGGCCACGCCGGGGACGGGAACCTGCACCTGAACGTCACCGCCGAGAGCCGGGAGGACCGGGACCGGGTCGAGGAGGGAATCGGGGAGATCCTGAAACTTGTGCTTTCCCTGGACGGGACGCTCTCCGGGGAGCACGGAATCGGCATGATGAAGCGGAAATACCTCCCCCTGGAGTTGTCTCCCGAGAGCATCCGCCTGCAGCGGCGGATCAAGGGGCTCTTCGACCCGCAGGGCATCCTGAACCCGGGTAAGGTGTTCCAGCCCCTGCCCTGAAGCCGCCCCGGCGGCGGCGGCCGGCCGGGGAAACGACGATCCCCCTTCGCTCCCCCGGACCACCCAGCCGCGGGGGCGCGGCCGGGACCGTCCGAACCCCGCATGGAGAGGCTCGATTCTTGGGCGATTCCAAAAGCACGCAGAAACTCTGGACCTTCGAGTTCCTATCGCTCTGCCTGGTCATCACCGCGGCCTTCGGGAACGTGAGCGTCTTCTACGGATTTTACCACTACCTGGGGACCATCGACATCCCCGTGTTCTGGCGGGGCTTCCTGGTCGGGCTGGAGCCCATGGCGGCCTTCATCCTGCGCTTGTTCGTCCTCCCCTGGCTGCACGTGCGGAACGCCTATCCGGTCCTCCTGGTTTCGCTGTTCATGCTGATCGCCTGTTCCTGCTCCTACCTCTGGGTGGAGACGGTCCCCGGGATGATCGTCCTCCGGGTCGCCCACGGCGCGACCTTCGTCCTCCTCACGTCGGCGGCCATCGCCCTGATTGTCGCCTTCATCCCGAAGGAGCAGAGCGGCCGGGGATTCGGCGCCCTCGGCGTGGCAACGATGATCCCCTACGCGCTGATCCCGCCCCTGAGCGAAGCCCTTCTCCCCTTTGTCCGCAGCGAGGCGGACATCTATGCAGGCGTCTCGGTCTTCTCCGGAATCGCCATCCTGCTCTTGGCCGCCCTGCGCCGTCGGCTGACCCGGGCCATGGGCGGCCTGGACGGCGCCCTCCTCCGCCGGCCCACGGTTGCCGAAGTCCGGGAGAACTTCCGCGTCCGCGCAGTGGTCCTCCTCCTGTCCGCCACGCTGCTCGTCTACATGGCCCACGCCACCTTCTTCTACTTCCTCAAGGACCTCTCCCTGCAACTGGCGCTGGGCGACGTGGGCCTCTTCTTCACCGTCTCCATGTCGACGATGATCGGCGTCCGCGTCCTCGGGGGCGCCCTGTTCGACCGCCTGAACAAGCGGCTCTTCCTCGCGGCGGGGCTTCTGCTCCTGCTGCTGTGCCTGGCCATCCTTCCCCACCCGGCGGCGCGGCCGGCCTACTATGCCCTGGCGGGCCTCTACGGCCTGGCCGTGGGGGTCGCCCTGCCGCTCCTGAACGCCCTCCTCTTCACGGCCTCCCCGCCCTCGCTCCGGGGTCTCAACACGAACATGACCCTCTTCACCCTCGACCTGGCCTATTGCCTGATGCCCTACCTCGGCGGGTTGCTCGTCGCCGGGGGAGCGGGCTTCGACCTCCTTTTCCATGTCGCCGCGGCCTATGTGATCCTCTCGATCCTCCTCGCCGCGTTCCACTAGAACGGCCATGGACGTCCTTCTCGTCAATCCCTTCTTCAACGGACAGGCGGAAATCCCGCCGCTGGGGCTTTGCGCCGTCGCCTCCCCCCTCCTCGGTGACGGTATCCCGGTGGAGGTTCTCGACCTGGACCTCGCCCCCTCCCGGGACGACGCGGCGGCCCTCCTCCGGGACCGCCTGGCGACCCGCCTCCCCCGGATCCTGGGCGTCACGGCCCTGACGAACAGCTTTCCCGGGGCCATCGAAGCCCTCGGGACGGCAAAGCGGGCCAATCCCTCCGTCTTCACCGTCCTCGGCGGCATTCACGGCACGGTCCTCCACGAGACGCTCCTCCAGCAGCGCGGGGAGATCGACGCCGTCGTCCGGGGCGAGGGAGAGGAAACCTTCCCGGCCCTGGTGAAGGCGCTCCTCGCGGGAGGAAGCCCTGACGGGATCGCCGGCGTTACCTTCCGCGGGCCCCGGGGAATCTCCGTCAACCCGGACCGCCCCCCGGTACCGGACCTGGACGCTCTCCCCCTGCCGGCCCACCATCTCGCCGAACACCGCCTTTACCGGACGCGCAGCCTCTCCTCCAGCCGGGGCTGCCCGCACCGCTGCACCTTCTGCTCCATCCGTTCGCTCTACGGCGGCACCGTCCGCATGCGGAAGGCGGATTCGCTCCTGGCGGAGATCCGGCTCCTCCTGGGGCAGGGGGCGAAGCGCCTTCTCTTCACCGACGACAACTTCACCCTCAACGAGCGCCGGATCCGGGAACTGTGCGCCGCCATGATCTCCCAAGGCCTGAACCGGGGCGTGGAATACTACGCCCAGGGGCGGATCGACGACCTGTGCCGGACGCCGCTTCTGGCGGGAATGCTCCGGGAAGCGGGGTTCCGGGCCCTTTACATCGGAGCCGAATCGGGCTCCCGGGAGATCCTGGAGGCCTACCGGAAGGGCATCCAGCCCGACGACGTGATCCGGGGCGTGTCCCTGTGCGTGGAACAGGACCTGACGCCTGTCGTCAATTTCATCCTCCTGGGCCCCCTGGACACCCCGGAAACGGTCACGGAAACGATCCGCCTGGCGAAGCGCCTCTTCGAGAACGGCGCCGAGATCGCCTACACGGAAGCCGTCGTTCCCTATCCCGGGACGCCCCTGCGGGAAGAGCTGAAGCGCGACGGACTCCTGCGGGAGACCGACGGGACGGAGCACTTCGCCCCCCGCCGCGGGCTCCCGCCGGAGTATTTCTTCCGCCTCTGCGAGCTTGCCCGATCCGCGAACCGCCTGGTCCACGGCGGGGACCCCCTCTTCGAGGCCCGCCGCGTCTACTTCGACCTGTCTTTCCTCGAACCCCTCCTCCACGGGGAGGTCCCGCCGGAGTTCGCGGACCGCTGCCGCGATGCGCAACCGGAGGCGGCCTCCGGCGAGTCCCGGGAATTTCGGCAACTGGCGGACCGCATCCGGGACACACTCCGAGCGATGCCGTGATCCGACACCCGTCCTCCCGAACCCGGCGACGATCCGACGGAGACTCAGCCTGATTTCTTGACAGGAGACCCCGTGTCCATTATAGGAATGAAACTTCCCCCTCAAGACATGGCCCATGAATGAACTGCCTTTCGACAGCAATGCCCGGGAGGACCTGGATCACATCCAGCTCTTCCGCCACGTGGGCCTCGATTCCATCACGGGCCTCCTGGAGGCCTGCACCACCCGCACCCTGCGGGAGGGGGAAATCCTTCTTTCCCTCGGCGAGGCCAACACGAACGTCTTCCTGATCCTGAGCGGAAAGATCCGGATCCACCTGGAGTCTCTCGAAACGGATCCCCTGACGATCCTGGGCGCCGGAGAGAGCGTCGGCGAGCTGTCCGTCCTCGACGGCCGAACCACCTCCGCCTACGCCGTGGCGCACGAAGCCTGCAACCTCCTCGTCATGGACGAGGAGATTCTCTGGTCCCTCGTCCACTCCTCCCATGCGGCGGCCTGCAATCTCCTCTACACGCTGGCCTGCCGACTCCGGAACACGGATCACGTCCTCTCCCGGAACGCCCGGGTGGAGCAGGACTACCAGCGATTCGGCAGCGTCGACGCCCTGACGGGACTCCACAACCGCCGCTGGCTGGAAAACGCCCTTGACCGGCTCTGCCGGCGCTGCGAGACGGGCGGGATTCCGCTGACGGCCGTGCTGATCGACATCGACCATTTCAAGCCCTTCCAGGATCGCCACGGCCACCTCCGGGGCGACCGGGTCCTCCACGCGGTGGCCCGGATCCTCTCAAGCCACCTGCGCCCGTCCGAACCCATCGGCCGCTACGGCAGCGACGAATTCGTCATCCTGCTCCCCCACCTCGACGAAACCGAGGCCGACTGGATCGCCCAGCGGCTGTGCCAATCGATCCGGGAGGCACCGCCCGTCGACATGGACGGGACGGAGCTCCCCATTCCCACCGTTTCCGTGGGCCTGGCGACAAGAGATGCCGGCCAGTCCCCGCAGGAACTCGTGGAAGCAGCCATCCGGGCCCTGCACCGCGCCAAGAACAACGGCCGGGACCAGGCCTCCCGCTGATCCGAGACCCATTGATTCCGGAAGAAACGTCGGATTCCCCCCGGATCGCGCGGGGACGGTCAACGGGGCCATGGAACCTGCCCGGAACGTGAGAACCCATCGACAAGGGACGATCCGAAAACTGCGGAAAGGAGGTGAAGGGAAAACGCCGGTCAGCTCAAACAGGGAATCAATCGCACGTTGCAATCATCCACCAACCTTTCAACGAGCTGAAGGAGGCCGCATATGGTCTGGGCACCACTGACGGAAGAGGAAAAGAAACGATACAACGTCATCAACAAGGAAAACCTCGAGTTCCTGATGAACCGCTACAACAGGGTGAACCGCTGGGTCATCGCCGACATGATCCGCCGGAGCGCCTACCACTACCCGGACAAACCGGCGGTCATCTTCCAGGGCAAGACCCTCACCTACCGCCAGCTCGAGGACGAAGCCAACCGCGTCGCCAACGCCCTCCTGGCCCTGGGCGTCAAGAAGTACGACCGGGTCGCCATCCTGGCCCACAACACCATTCACCACGTCATCACCTGGCTGGGCTGCGCCAAGATCGGCGCGATCTACCTCGCCATCAACTACCTGCTCCGGGGCAAAGACATCTCCTACTGCATCGACCACTCGGAGAGCGTCGCCTTCATCGTCGAGGACGCGCTTTTTGACCTCGTCAAGGACGTGCTGGACGACATGCCGACGGTGAAGACCTGGATCTGGTCCAACCAGGGAGCCGGCAAGCCGCCCGTGAGCGACCGCTTCGTCGATTTCGACGCCTGGTACTCCAAGTATCCCGCCGACGAACCGCAGGTGATCCTCCACATCGAGGACCCCTGCCAGATGACCTACACCAGCGGCACCGAGGCCCTGCCCAAGGGGGTCATCATCAGCAACCAGGCGCTCATGGCCCAGTACATGGGCGCGATCGTGGACGGCCAGTACGACGAGGACGACATCTCCATCAACGCCCTGCCCATCTACCACTGCGCCCAGCGGGACGTCTTCATGAACCCCATCTTCTGGGTCGGCGGGACGAACGTCCTGATCCTGCCGGACATCGCCCTGATCCTGAAGAGCATCGCCGAGTACAAGGCCACCCTCTTCTTCGCACCGCCGACGGTGTGGATCGGCATGCTCCGCCACCCGGAGTTCGCCAAGCAGGACCTTTCGAGCCTGAAGAAGTGCTACTACGGCGCCTCCATCATGCCCATGGAGATCCTGAAGGAGATGATGGAGCGGCTGCCGGGCGTCCGGATTTACAACTACTACGGCCAGACGGAACTGGCACCCTACCACACGATCCTCAAGGCCAAGGACGCCCTGGCGAAGATCGGCTCCGCCGGCCTGGGGGGCCTGAACATGGAAACGCGCCTGGAGGACGACGAGGGGAAGGTCGTGTCGGTCCCGGACATCCCGGGCGAGATTTGCGGCAAGGGGCCCCACGCCCTCATCATGTACTTCAAGGAACCGGGAAAGACGGATGAGGCCATGAAGGGCGGCTGGTTCCACTCCGGCGACATCGGCATCATGGACGGGGACCGTTACATCACCGTGGCGGACCGGAAGAAGGACATGATCAAGACGGGCGGCGAGAACGTGGCCACCCGCGAGGTGGAGGACGCCATCTACCTGGACAAGCGGGTCCAGGAGGTGGCCGTCATCGGCCTGCCGGATCCCAAGTGGGTGGAGATTGTGACGGCAGCCATCGTCCTCAAGCCCGGCGAGACCATGACGGCCCAGGAGGTCATGGACCACTGCCGCAAGAACCTGGCGCCCTTCAAGTGCCCCAAGAAGGTCGTTTTCATGGACGCGCTCCCGAAGACCCCGACGGGGAAGATCCTCAAGCGGGAGATGCGGATCTCCCTGAAGGACACCCCGGGCTGATCCGGGACCCTCCGTCCGCAAAACCGTCGCCCCCTCCCCCGGGAGGGGGCTTTTTATTGATCGTCGGGGCCGTTTCTGCTATCGGTGGTGCGAATTCAAGTTCCGAGAAGAATCCATGCAACGGAAGCGGTTTTCTGGCCCGTGCGCGGCGGCTGTCCTGTCCGGGCTTTTCCTGTTTTTCCTGACCATCCCGGAATGCGGGGCCTCCGGCGACCTGCACGAGGCGGCCCGCCACGTCGGGAAAGTCCTGCCCGTGTGGACGGTCATTCCCTTCGCGGGCATTCTCCTGTCCATCGCCCTGTGCCCCCTGTTCGTCCCGCGCTTCTGGCACAACCACTTCGGCAAGGTATCCGCTTTCTGGGCCCTGGCCTTCGCCGTCCCGTTCCTCGTCTACAGCCCACAGATCGCCCTGTACGAGATCCTTCACATCGCCCTCGTCGACTACATCCCCTTCATCATCCTTCTCTGGGGGCTCTTCACCATCGCCGGCGGCATCGTCATCCGGGGGTCCCTCCGGGGGACGCCCCTGGTGAA